>JAJOKI010000035.1 GCA_021129915.1 Methanocellales archaeon
TTGTCCTCCACAGACGATACATGTGCGCGCTCCTTCTTCCGCAATCAAGTCGAATATTTTTTTGACTATGCTAGCGGCAGTCTTTTCATTGTATAATTCCTCTTTAAATGCCACTATCCCCTTGAGTTTAGTCCCTTCTTGGATGAGGATATAGTCTTTCTTGACTTCCTTTGTTTCGCCAAGTTTTTCATCTTCTACCTTTACTATCAGATTTGATCTTCTATTTTTGAATGCGACTCCAACAGTTTCTTTGAATTTGGCGAAATCCTTTACAGTTATGAGCAGTGAATTGTTATTTATCCCTAGGTCGAAACTGTTATCTTCTGCCTCTTTCAATACCCTATAAAGCGTTTCCACTCCATTATCCATCCAAACATCATGGTAAATTGGGATTTCAATTTTCATCTTCGTATCTTCCATCTACAACCTCCACACATCCAAAGCCCATCGCATTCTTTTCTCCTATGCCAGCATCATAAGCAAAGTTCAATAGCTCGAGGCTTGCCTCTATGTCAAAAGTCATCAGGCTACACCTACGGGGCGTGGCTTTTTCGCCACTACCTATTAGAATGCGCTTTCCCTTAAAATCCCTTACGCTAGTGATGTGAAAGTGATCTTTTTTGGGCGGCACACCATGATATTCTGTATAACGCTCAACAAGATTTTTGTGAATATTTTCATGGAATTTTCCATCAGTTGGATATAGCTCCCATTCCTTGAGCTTGCCGTTCTCCTCTCGCAACGTTTTCACAAATATTGGACTCAGTGTTTTAAACGTGGATGGACTTGTGAGCTTCTTCTGCCCCAGAATTTCGATCTTGGTCACGATGAATTTCTGATTATAAAGATGGGAGTCCGGCTCCTGCAGAAGACCTTCTGCAAAGCTCCTGACGAACTCGACATCAGGTGATGTCAAGATAAAGTGGGCATCCTCGAATGCCAATCCTTTGCGTGAAGGACGACGTTTTGGAATTATCAAATTCGAAAAATTGTAGAACTTAAAACCCTGATGAGAGTGAGACTTATTAGCAAGGCGAATGTTTCCAAGCGCGAGCTTCCCATATAACATCGAAGCTAAGGCATACTGGTAGTCAAATGGAAGCAATTCTTTCGAGATTTTCCTTACAAATATTTTGGCGCGCATCATTCTATTACGAAAGATGATTTCTTAAAGTTCTGATTTTGTTTGAAATTCAATAAATTGGATCACACCTCAATCCTCTTCGTTTCGGGATTATATATGCATGTGGGGTCTTCCTCGAAGAAGTCGCCGCCTCCGAAGAACCATGCCTTCTGCCTGCAGCCCCCACAAACGTCCTTATAATCGCAGATGCCGCATTTGCCCTTCAACAACTCTTTTTGTCGACGCAACTCGCACAGCAACTCGCATGGATTTTCGTTCCAGATTTCGTTGAACGGGCGCTCACGTATGTTTCCGACGGTCTTGTGCGGTACAAAATGGCACGGATTGACGTTGCCCAGATAGTCGATGTTTGCGACCTTATTTCCAATCGAACATCCTCCGGACATCCTCAGCAATTCCCGCGCATCATCCAGCCGTTCTGGATCCTCCTTTTTAAGCCGCTCCAGGATGTAAACGCCATCCATCGGCGAGTCCGTCGTGAGGATTTCGATACCCTTGTCCTTCAGCTCGATGGCTTTATCATATAGATGCCTGAGCACCTCGACCCTCTGCGCCTTCGTGACATCCAATTCCGCGATGTTCTCTCCCCTCCCCGTGGGAACCAGATGATATAGGCAGAATCGTGGAACTCCCATTTCTACTGCCAAATCAAGCAATGCAGGCACCTGATTCCAATTATTCTTGTCAATGGTGATTCTGATGCCTGTCCGTAAACCCGCGTCCATCGCATTCCTTATTCCATCCATCGCCATCTTCCAGGCACCTTGGACGCCCCTAAACCCATCGTGAATCTCGGGCGTTGCTGCATCGACACTGATGCCCACGTAACGTATGTCTGCATCCTTCAATTTCTGCGCGATCTCTGGTGTAACTAAGGTGCCATTTGTTGAAACGACGGTGCGCAACCCCACGTCTTTTGCGTGATATGCTAGTGGAAAAAAGCTCCCGCTCGCAAGCGGCTCGCCTCCGGTAAAGATGAGCATTGGAATCCCCAACTCAGCAAGCTCATCTATAAATCGAATACCTTCCTCCAGCGTCAGCTCATCGGGATGCGGGTCCGACGATGCGATGGAGTAGCAGTGCTTGCACTTCAAATTACACTCCTGCGTGATGTTCCACATCACCACTGGCTTGATTTCAGAAGAAAACCTGATCAGGTCATCTGGTGCATCTGCCGCCGCCATCTCCTTCGCACGTATGGCATCCCATACCGTGCCCCTGTCCGCCAATATTTTTGAAAAGATAATCATATCCTCAACCCCCTATATGTCCTATTATGGCGCAGGTATTAGTGCATCCAGCATATCTTTGAAGGTAAATCGCTCCGGAAGCACATCCACGCGAATGCCGTTTTCCCTTAAAGCCTCTGCAGTAGGGTTTCCTATGGCTGCCACAGTCCCGTGTTTCATGCCCTCTATGAGTTCGTCCTTCTTACTTAAATTTCCCGCCGTCTTCAAGAAATTCTTCACGCTCATCGCGCTCGTGAAGGCATATACATCAATGTCCCCATTCAACGCCGCCTCTATCAGCTTTCTCTGACATTCACCAACGGGCCGAATGATCTCATACACCAGGACTTCATGTATTATGGCGCCATGTTTCTTCAATCCATCGACCAGCAACGGCGCACCATGCGAACTTCGCACGATCTCGACTTTTTTGCCTCTGATATGCGGTGCCAAAACGCTCACAATCCCCTCCGAACTGTATGCCTCCGGCACTACGTCAACATATATGCCATGTTTCTCCATCCCTTGCTGCGTGCTGGGCCCGACCGCGACCGTGTTGCAGGCATTCAGTGCATCGATGAATTTGGAGTTGTTGTCATGGTGGGACTTCAACATGTATCGACCCGCCTTTTTCAGCGCGAATCGAACGCCATTGACGCTGGTGAATATCACATAGTCCACTTCGCCGTTCAAAACACGATGAGCGAACACGTCAAACTCCGGAGCGCTTCTCTCTTTAACTTCCACCATGGGTGCAGCTATCACCATATAACCATAGGACTTTGCCAGTTCGATGGAATTCCCTAAATGCTCCTCAGGGCGCATTATCGCTATCGTCTTCATTCCCCTCTCCCAAGCGTTTCGTGTAACTTGACGACATCGCCGATGACCATGACCGCGGGTGGTTTTACACCTGCTGATTTCGCAAGCTGGACGATGTTGCGCAGCACCCCAGTGGTGACTTTCTGTTCATCTGTCGTTCCTCGTTCAATCAAAGCCACTGGCGTCTCTGGGTTTTTGCCATGTCTCAACAGTGCATTTACATTGCACTCGATGCCCTTCACACCCATTAAAACGACCAGCGTCCCAGACATTTTCGCAAGCAGACTCCAATCGAGCGCTGATTTTTCCTTGGTCGGGTCTTCGTGTCCGGTGACGAATGTCACCATCGATGCACAGTCCCTGTGCGTAACAGGAATCCCGGCACATGCAGGGACAGCTATCGCTGATGTGATCCCTGGAATGACCTCTACCTCTATGCCTTCGGCAGCCAGTGCCTCCGCTTCTTCGCCGCCACGTCCAAACAAGTATGGATCTCCTCCCTTGAGTCTTACGACCATTTTCCCCTCTCTGGCGTGTTTGATGAGCATCCGGGTGATATCATCCTGCTCGAACTTGTGAAGCCCCGCATGCTTACCGACGTTGATTAGCTCCGCCTCATCAGGGAACGACTTGATGATTTCGTCTCCGACCAATTGATCGTACAGGATTATATCAGCTTCTTTGATGATGCGCTCTGCCTTTTTCGTGAGCAATTCCGGATCGCCCGGCCCCGCGCCGACCAGAAAAACCTTACCCCCGTATCCTTTTGTTCGCTTCTTCAATTAATTCCGCCCCACCTTTATTTTTCAAATCATTTCCAATTTCCACTGCCGCGGATTTATAATTACTGACCTCTGTCGAACGCTTGACCGAAACGCATCGTTCACCCTCTGGAGAGAGAACTTCCGCCCTAACCACAATTTCATCGTTGAATTGTGCCAATATCCCAATGGGGGCGATACAGCCACCCTCTAAAATCCCAAGAATCGTCCGCTCTGTTTCCGTTTCGATTCTGGATCGCTCGCAATCCAATACTCTAACCTGCCTCTTTACCTCTGTGCCTTTTTTCACGACCACGGCAATGGTTCCCTGGTTGGCAGATGGAATGGTTGTAAGCCTCTCGGCATCGATATCCAACTTCAGCCGCTCTAGCCCGGCTTCGGCAAGGACGATTCCATCATATTTTCCTTCCTGCAGCTTCTGCAGTCTGGTGTCGATGTTCCCCCGTATGTCCTTGATGTCCAGGTCGGGCCTTAATCTCAACAACTGTGCCCGCCGCCGCATACTCGATGTCCCTATCACAGCGCCACACGGCAAATCGTCGAACCTGTAATCGCTGATCAACACATCATAGGGTGAATCCCTGTGCAGAACAGCACCTATACTTAGTTCTGCTGGACGTTCTGTTGGCATGTCTTTCATGCTGTGCACTGCCGCATCAATCTCGCCCCTCAGCATCAGCTCGTCTATCTCCCTGACGAAGACGCCGACGCCGATTTCGTGTAACGGCCTATTTGCAAAGACATCTCCACAGGTCTTGATGATTTTTAGTTCGGTTTCAATGCCATTTTTTCGTAACAGCGACCGCACCGTCTCTACCTGTGCCAGTGCGAGTGCACTGCCTCTGGAACCGATGATCATTTTAAGTTTTTCCTGTATGCTTCTATTGTCTTTTGGATGTCGTCTGGGGTATGGGCATAAGATATAAAATTGGTTTCGAATTGAGATGGCGGCAAGAATATGCCGCTTTTGAGCATTCGATGGAAAAACCCAAGATAACCAATCTTATCACACCTCAGGGCATCCTGGTAATTGCGCACCTCTGCCCCGAAAAATACCTTGAACATGGAGCCGATGCCAGCAACGCTGTAGTCGAGATGCAGGTCGGCTATAACCTCCTTCAATTGCGCCCTGAGCAAATCTCCTGTGCGATTTATCTCCCGGTGGACGTTATTCTGCTCCAATATATCCATGGTCACCAGACCTACAGTGAGCGATAATGGGTTGCCGTTGAATGTCCCCGCCTGATATATCTCGCCTGCTGGCGATATGTGTTCCATGATATCTTTTTTCCCGCCTATGACGCCTATAGGAAGCCCGCCGCCAACGACCTTGCCCAGCGTGGTCATGTCAGGCATGACGCCATAATGCTCCTGAGCCCCCCCCATTGATAATCTAAAACCGGTGATGACCTCGTCGAAGATCAGCACGATGTCATTTTTTTTCGTCAAGGTCCGCACCTCTTGTAGATATCCCTTCTCCGGCAAAATCGGCCCTACATTGCCCATCACGGGCTCCATTATGACTGCGGCTATGTCGTCATACACATCCATCACATCGGCCATCGCATCTATGTCGTTGAAGGGGACCTGTAAGGTGTGCTTCGTGAAGTCGGCTGGAATTCCCAGCGAATCTGGCACGCCAGTCGTGGCGGCACCAGACCCTGCCTTCACAAGAACCGCATCGTGTGCACCGTGAAATCCGCCCTCGATCTTTATGATTTTGTTCTTGCCCGTGAAGCCACGCGCTGCACGTATGGCGCCCATGGTCGCCTCAGTGCCGGTGTTGACGAAGCGGACCATATCGATGCTTGGATAATATTCTGTAATTCGCTTAGCCAATATTATTTCCCGCTCGACTGGAGTGCCGTAGAGCCAGCCATCATCCAACTGATTCACGATTGCCATCTTGGTGGCAGGATGTGCATGCCCGAGAATCAAAGGACCATATGCCATGCAGTAATCGATGTGTTCATTTCCATCCACGTCATATATCTTGGAGCCTTTCGCGAATTTCGTATAAAAAGGGTATGGTTTAATCGCTCTAACTGGAGAGCTCACGCCACCTGGCAAAAGAACTCTCGCCCTGTCGAAGAGTTTTTTTGACGTTTCCATATTCATCCGAGCCACTCCGCAACATCCTTGGCAAAATATGTGATGATCATATCAGCGCCCGCCCTCTTGATTGACAATAAGGATTCCATGACAACTGCCCCCTCATCAAGCCATCCGTGTCGAGATGCTGCCTTAAGCATCGCATACTCCCCGCTGACGCTGTACGCAGCCGTCGGCACGCCGAACTCGGATTTGACCCTGTAGATTATATCTAAGTAGGGCAGCGCCGGCTTTACCATGATGATGTCTGCACCCTCTGCCAGGTCGAGCTGTGTCTCCCGCAATGCTTCATCAGAATTGGCAGGGTCCATTTGATATGTCGTTCTATCGCCAAATGATAACTTTGAGTCGGCAGCCTCCCTGAAAGGGCCATAGAGGGAGGAGGCATATTTCGCCGCATAGGACATTATAATCGTATCCAGAAACTCCTCTTCGTCCAGCGCACCCCGTATGGCGCCGACCATTCCATCCATCATTCCAGATGGAGCGACGATGTCCGCACCTGCCTGGGCATGACTGACCGCGGTCTTGGCTAGAATCTCCAGCGTCGGATCGTTTAAAATGCGCCTGCCCTCGATGATGCCGCAGTGCCCATGAGTAATATATTCGCAGAGGCATACATCCGTGATAACGATCAGATCGCTCACCTCATCCTTGATGGAGCGTGCCGCCTTCTGTACGACGCCATCTGGAGCATATGCCGAGGTGCCCACATCATCCTTATGCGATGGTATTCCAAATAATATGATGGCGGGGATGCCAAGGTCTGCCACCGCTCTTGCTTCATCCGCAACCATGTTCAGTGGATATCGAAACTGTCCAGGCATGGATGTGATCTCAACAGGTTTTGTATCGCTCTCGCCGACGAACACAGGACAGATTAAATCATTAATTGTAAGTTCGGTTTCCCGGACCATATCTCTTATCTTGGGCTGCCGTAGTCTTCGCATTCTCGATACAAGAGACATAATATTCAATCTCCGTCATCTATCTTAAATAATTTCATAATCGAGTGCAGGAAATCGTCGTTTCCATCCTCCCCCCCATCCCTTAGGGTTTTTGTCGGGTGGGCAAGTATCTTGTTGACGAGCGATTTGGTCAGATCGTCTATGGTCTTGAGCTGATATTCATCCACCTCTCCGATGGCCCTTAGCCTATTGACCGCCTTCTCCCGCTCCTGGACCCTGATATTCTCGACCTGGGTGTATAACGATGAGATGACGCCATCCGCTCTTTTCCGTTTGTATTGTCTTTCGAGTAACCTGAGCTCTTCCTCGATTATCTCTTCAACTTTTAAAGCCTCGGCTTTCCGTTTTTCTAGGTTTGCATCCCTTATTTTCCTCAAAGAGTCGATGTTGTGCAACTCGACGTTGGGAATCTCGGCTACGGATGTCTCTATGTCTCTTGGATTTGCTATGTCGATGAGGAGGAGCTTTTTATTATTCCGTTTATCCATTGCCCGCTCCATCATCTCCATGTCGATTACTGTATGTGGGGCGGCCGTAGCACTTATCACGACATCTGATTGAGGTATGTAGTCCATAATGTCCTCAAAATACACTGCTTTTCCATCCAACTCTCCTGCCAACTCCAGCGCACGCTCGTGCGTCCGGCTCGATATGATAATTGCATGAATGTCCCTCTGCGAGAGTGCCATGGCAACCAGCGTCCCCATTTCGCCCGCACCAATTATCATAATCGTTTTGCCATCCAGTGTGCCAAGTATCTGCTCTGCCAGATCCACGGCAGCAGAGCCAATCGATACCGCGCCCCGGTTGATATCGGTCTCGGTCCTACTTCTCTTGCCGACGTTGATCGCCTTGCTAAATGCCGTGTTGAGTATGTTGCCGGTAATGCCAAGCGATCGCGCGGTGTCGAATGCATCCCTGATCTGTCCGAGAATCTGGTCCTCGCCGATGACCATGGATTCAAGACCTGAAGCAAGCCTTAACAGGTGCCTAAGCGATTGCTCGTGGTTATAGTATCTAATAAGATCTGCGGGCATGCCTTTGTATTGAACATACTCTTTAAGCACCTGCTCGCCGTTGTCAGAGGAAACGATATATGTCTCGATTCGATTACAGGTCTGGAGGATGATGCACTCATCTATCCCATCGAAAGTGTACAGTTCCTTGAGGGCCGCCTCTATATCATCATACCTTGCTTTTTCAAGGTCTTCTACACTTGCCCACTCGTGAGTGGTACGCATACTTGTTATTTCAGCCATTAAATCACTCTGATTGGGGTGTCATGCATACAATTTTCTGGGACAACATATATATGTAGTGGGACAGAAATAAACTATCTGGCGAGAAGATGGAAGTTATAACTATACATAATAATCTAACTGGTTTTATTTTTGCCATTGTAATCGGACTGGCTTTATGTGTCTGGGGCAGGAACTATGAGCGCAAGTATATACTATTTTCTTCTCTGGCTGTACTTGGCATGGTCGCAATCTATGTGGGGATGGTCATCGATGTTGGTGGAACGTGGCGTATGGCCGCAGGCCTCTTCGCATTGACCGCGAATATAGTTAATACCGTGGCATTGAGGGCAAAACAAAAAGACGTCTTCTACATATCGATGTTCGCTGTGGCGCTGATAGCGATAAACGCGATGCTGGGCTTTACATTACTGCCCTGAATATGAGTTCATGTGAGCGATTGACAACGCATATGCTTTATCATAGGAGGTCTCTAGAGCCTCCCAGATAACTCCGTCATTCAGTATCTCCCATAGCACTTTTTCTCTGAGTTTCTGGCTCGGGACCCGCTCTTTCAGCAGTTCCCTGATTTCGTCCTGAAGCCTGACCATATCCGCATATTTCTGGGTAACTATCTGCTCAAATCTCTTCCGTATGAATTTCGACACCGCAGGACTTTTTCCCTGCGTGGATATGCCGATTATGATGTCACCTTTTTTGATTACCGAGGGAATGAGGACATCGCCAACCGCGTTAACCTGGTTCACCAGGATGTTGTGCTCTCCCGCCATCTTGAGAATCCTCGAGTTCAACGCCAGGTCGTCAGTAGCTGGGATGACAAGAAATGCGTCTTTGATGATAGATTCGATGTCGATGTCATTCAAATCGCTCTTGACCAATTTGATGAAACCGTCCTCTGCGAGCTTTTGTATCCCTGGGGTAAAATCCCTGCTCGCCACATATGTGTCTGCGTCCTTGAATAGCTCTGCCTTCCGCTCGCCGACTGCACCGCCCCCAAATATGACGACCCTTCTATTTTCAACGTCGATGATTAAAGGGAGCATTTTACTCAATTCTAACACCCGTCTTTTTGAATTCCCGTTCACTAAATAGGACTTTATGGTCATATATGGCGATCGCCTTAGAGATTCGTTTCACCGTTTCCTCGCAGTCCTTCTTGGTGCGACCGTGAACCATCGCAAAGATGTTATATTTCCACTCCGGATGGCACGAGCGCTCATAGCAGTGCGTGACCTCATCGAAGTTCGCTATGATTTCTCCGACCCTCCTCACTCTTTCATTCGGCACCTTCCAGGCGCACATCGCATTTGCGGTGATGCCGATCGCCCTGTGGCCGATGGAGGCGGCAAAGCGGCGAATTACACCCTCTTCCAACAATTTTGAAATCCTTTTTAGCACCTCTCCCTCTGTGATGCCCAATGAACTGGCAATGGCGACAAATGGCTCCGGAACCAGCGGGATTCCATCCTGCGTTAACTTCAGTAGCTTTCTATCAATGGCATCCATATGTCTTGCAACCCTGTCATATGTCAAATCGAACCCCGAGTTTGAACATCTTTACCACTGGCAGATTGAGGCACTCGCAGCCAGTTTTATCCCTTATCTCTCTGAGTATTTGGTCCAGCCGTTCTTTGCTGGATGCCGAAATCGTAAACCAGATATTGTATTTATTTGGGCGCAAATAATTATGCGACACTTCGGAATATTCGTTGATTATAGCTGCCACCTCGTTCACCCTCTCAGATGGCGTGTTCATCGCTATCAAGGTACTGGAGCCGCCCAATTTTTTCATGTCGATGATCGGACCTATGCGCCTGATCGCTCCCGCCGCTTTCAGTCGTTTGACGCGCGAAATCGCCTCCTCTCCACTGATATCCAGTCTTCTTCCCAGTTCGTCGAAGGGGCGATGTGTAAGTGGAAATCCTACTTGGATTATATCCAGAATCGCTTTGTCGACCTCATCCAGTTCTATCATCTCCTTGGTCGATATACACAGTACGGCTCCTCTACTAAATAATCGCCAGTCTTTGCATATGCCCTGGCACGGCAACCGCCGCAAACCCTTTTAAACCCGCATCTGCCGCATTTGCCCTTTAATTTGTCGACATCTCTCAAATCATTGAAGACCTTCGAATCGCGCCAGATTTCCTCGAACGGCTGCTCTCTGATGTTTCCGGCAAGCGCGGGCAGATATCCGCATGGATATACTTCGCCAACCTTCGATACGAAACAGAAGCTCGTGCCGCCGAGACACCCTCTCGTCATGGCACTAAATCCTTCCTTCTCCATATCGATTGGCGCGCCCTCCTGCTTTGCCCTCTGGTACATGATTCTGAAGTAATGTGGAGCGCATGTGGCCTTCAGTTGAATCGGTGTTTCTTTTTGCACATCATAGAACCAGTTCAACGCACGCTCATATTCTTCTGGCGGGATTTCCTCGTTTCTGAGTATTTCTCCCCTGCCCGTCGGCACGAGCATGAAGATGTGCAATGCGTCTGCCCCCAGTTCCAGCGCCAAATCCAGGATCTTTGGCATTTCGTCCAGATTGCGCCTGGTGATGGTCGTATTGACCTGAACACTCATGCCAACCGTCTTCAACGCTTCTATGCCTTTTAGCGCACCGTCAAATGCGCCCGACATCCCCCGAAAATCATCATGCGTTTTAGCACTCGCACCATCTATGCTGATGCTGACGCGCTGTATACCCCGACTTTTCAACCTGCGCGCGACATCCTGCGTTATCAACACCCCGTTGGTCGCCAGAACCATCCGCATGCCTCTGTCCGAACCGTATTGCGCGATTTCATATATATCGTCCCGTATCAGCGGTTCGCCGCCGGTGAGGATTATAACTGGCTTGGCAAAATTCGCAATGTCGTCGATAAATCGCTTCGCCTCCTCCGTAGATAATTCATTCGGGTCTGGCTCTTTTGCGGCTGATGCGCGACAGTGTACACATTCGAGATTGCATGCGCTGGTAAGTTCCCATGCAATCAGCCTTGGCAGAACCTGCTTCATGGTAATGCTCATCAACTCGCCACTAATTGTTTATTTCTACGCATTTTGACGCACCAATCCTTTCAATTCCCTCTGCTTTATTAAAATCTTTATCTTCACTTAATATAACAGACAAACCCACCTCTTTCATAGATGAAATGTGAATAGAGTCCCTTGGATCAAGTGTTGTTTTTTCAAAGACGTCCATCATTTTGATAATAATTAATTTATCAATCTCGATCCATTTTATCGGCATTGAAAGCATGGCCTTTGTAATCTTGATAGCACCGTCTTTTCCAACACTTTTTTCAAAACCCATATAACTTCATCTACTACGAGATATGATGCGGCGCAGGCAATCTTTTTGTCATTTATGAGTCCGATAATTTCCCTACACAAATGAAAATATTTGAGTCAATATACAAAGTTAATCCCCCTCATATCTACTCTCTAACTCTTTTTTAATTTCCCTCATCGAGATTTTGCCTGGGCTTCTTTTGCATACTTCTAAAAATACATCCACTACATTCTGCTTTTTTGAGAGTACTATCTTCTCATTCTCAACGTCAATTATCATCTCATCTCCTACATTGATTCCCATAAGGTCCCGAATCGTTTTGGGGATTACGATCTGGCCCTTTGCCAATACATTTTTCGATATCATTTAAACCACTTAATTAAACTTTCGGAGATGCCGTGGTTTCACTTCCTTTTCCTAATAGTTCATCTCAATAGGTAGGCGGTCTCTGTTGTTGTGTGTAATGGTTTGTGGACATGCGAAGTTGCGGAGCGACAGCGAAGTCGGATATGCACCTGTTGTGCGCCGTTTTATGCATTTAATTTCTCTTATCCATAGGTTCGGATCGTTTGGGATTAAATGTCTCTTATTAGGTATCTGATTTATCCAATTTTTCAATTTCTTCTTTTCTAAATTTCTTGCCATATATTAAGAAAATCAAAATCATAGTCATCTAGCCTATATCTTTGCAATAAAGGCAATATACACCTTGAAAATTTCCTGATACCTGTTTTATATGCAATCCATCCTGCTCCACGTCTTCGGAAA
>JAJOKI010000082.1:0-2488 GCA_021129915.1 Methanocellales archaeon
GGAGACGACGTCCGGTAAAAAAGAGAGCGAACTGAAGGATTTAGAGCGAGCATTGCGCCGCATAAAAGTGGATGGGGTGGTAGTGGGGGGCATAGAATCCGAATATCAGGCATCGCGAGTGAGTCGTGTATGCGAGTCGCTCGGCCTCGAGATGTACGCCCCATTGTGGCGCATGGACCCGGAAGCGCTTCTCCGGGAAATGGTTGGGGTAATGGATGTTCGAATTGTCCACGTAGCAGCTCATGGACTGGACGAAGGCTGGTTGGGCCGAAAAATAGACTTAAACACAATAGAAGAGTTAAAGGGACTAAAAGAGCAATATGGCATACATATAGCAGGGGAGGGCGGGGAATATGAGACGCTGGTGGTGGATGCAACGTTCTTTGCGAAGAGCATCGGATTGGTCAAAATCGAGCGGCTATGGCATGGCGATTACGGGACACTGCAAATCCTGAAGGCAGTACTGGTGAAGAAGGATTAATAATATGACGAAGGAAATAGAGGAGCGAACCGCAGACCTGTCCAAGTACCTTTTTAAGATGCCAAAGTGGACGCGTTCTCTTCCTTTTTTACTGGTCTTTTCAATAATACTGGGAATGGGCACCTTAAGGCTTGGTCATGGTTGGCCGGAGGGTGCCAATGCTGGTTTAATGTTAATAGGAATTCCTTCCGTGATTTCCGCCCTGATCACTGCCCCGGTGGCACGGTGGTTTGGTGGGGCTATGACGCTCAACAGGTCTTCATTTCTATCTCTGGTGGGCGCCATCATTATTGGCGTTTTTTGCGGCGTCGGTGCACTTTTTTCGGTGTTGTTTAATTTTCCCATAACATTAAGCGCATATGTGATGGCGCTGGGCATTGTTTTTGCGACCAGGATGTTGATACTGCTCGCGGTTTCAAATAACAGTGTTGGAAAAATGATCACTCCTGCTTCACTTCAAACCCTTCTGGGAGGGGCATTTCTTTCGCTCTATACCCAAAGCCCAGAATATTATATAAATCTAATAGCAGGATGCGTCATATTCGTCTTCGCATGCCACCTATTCGTGCGATATGTCGATGCTCCAATGAAAAAGTCATTCGGTGTGAGTGGGCTTGATTTCATCAAGAGTTATATCTCCCATGCGACTGACGGCTCCTCTGAGATGGAGAAATTCTTCAAAAAGATGGGAGAGTCGGCGGACATTCCGGTCACCGTCCTAAATTTTCGCAGATGTTCCATCTGCGACATGCCGAATGAAAACAAAGCGATGTTCGTAATACCGATTGTCCACCCAGGACCGATGGGAGAGATTGGCGGAGGGAACTTGCCAGCGAGGGTGGCAGAAAGTTTTGACGGATTGGTTTTCGTCCCACACAGCACAGCATATCATGATTTTAATCTGGTTTCTGCCAGCGAGATACCAAAAATCATATCTGCTGCAGAGAGGGCACTGGGTCGTATGAAATACGTAAAATATGGAACAAAGTCGACCCGTATAAAAAGAAATGACACGCATATTCTGGGTCAACGATTTGGAGACTCCGTACTGCTGATGGTGACGCATTCGCCAGTACCCGCGGATGATATCGAGTTCGCGGTCGGGCTGACTGCCATAGCAGAGGCACGCGTTAAAGGAGCTATGTATGCTGCGCTCATAGACGCACATAACTGCAGTGATGGAGGCTCTAAGGTGATAACGCCCGGAAGCCGAACTTCTTATGATATCATCAAAGCCTCATCGGATGTGACAGAAGAGTTGCTGTCTCACCAGCCTGGGGATATCAGGATTGGAGTATCCAAGAGGGACGCGATGTACTCGCGGGAAGCTGGAATGGGACCTCTTGGCATCAGGGTTGCTGTTATTGAAGTGTTGGGACAGCGTACCGCATACGTACTGATAGATGGGAATAACATGGTCGTGGGCTTGCGAGAGGCAATCATCGAGACGCTGCCCGTTGACGAGGCAGAGGTGATGACCACCGACTCCCACGTCGTGAACGTCACATCCAGCCGAAACTTTGTTGGGATGAAAATAGACCACGATGAATTGATCGACACGGTACGAGAGATTGTCAATGAGGCAGTGGCGGATTTAGAGACCGTAGAGGTTGGAATGACTACTGAATTTGCAGAAGGTGTCATAATTTTCGGCTCATATAGAACAGCGCAACTGGCGAGCACGATCAACGCAATAATGGCAATGGGCGGGGCATTTGCCATCTCAATTATACTCTTAGCGCTTGTGCTCGCTGTGGTCGTGTTTACGATGACGGCGTGAAAGCGGACCCGGAGGGATTTGAACCCTCGACCCCCGGCTATCCTCCCACCATCTTTTAAAAGTTGATTCCAACCTTTTTTAAAAGGTTATTTTTAAAAGTTTAGTTAGAAGGCCGGCGCTCTATCCAGACTAAGCCACGAGTCCAGCAAAAAGAAATATCAGTTTATACATAAGGGATCACTCTATATAAATCGCGGGTCTGCCAGGGATCGCCATTTTTCTCTTAT
>JAJOKI010000082.1:2588-12099 GCA_021129915.1 Methanocellales archaeon
AGGGATCACTCTATATAAATCGCGGGTCTGCCAGGGATCGCCATTTTTCTCTTATTCTGGGGGTCATATTCTGGATTCACCTTGAGCTTCATGCCGATTTCCCCCTCGATGAACTCCCTATCATCCCGCAGGACGCCATTTTCATCTATCTTTTCCACGAAAATCCTTTCAGAGGTCACCTTCTGAACAAACGCTGAAACTTCCTTGCCTCTTTTCCTCAGCTCCGAGTCTTGCATCACATTTCTCATCACATCTCTCATATCCTTGCCTTGTTGAAATCTCGTAGAGGCTACAAGCTCCATGACCTCCCATTTCCAGTCCTCGGCAGTATAGATATGGGCAGTTTTCGCCTCCTTTATCCTTGCAACCGCGAATATTTCCTGAACATCTGCAATCACGCCTTTAATAAATTCCTCCGCTCTTTCGATTTTTTCATCTATCAGAGTTTCATCGTATTGAGGCCATTCTGTCAGCGAAATGAAGTCTTTTTTGCCCAGTTTTTCCCATATTTCTTCGCAGATGTGGGGCACCAACGGAGCTATCATTTTAGTCTGAACTTCGATGAATTGGTTCATCAAATCCCTGTTATACTCGCGGGTTCTTCGGGTATACCATTTCAAGTACCTCTGCAGGTCGAAGTACCCTTTTTGAAGCGCTGTTCTGAGCTCCGTACGGTCCATCGCCTCGGTGGTCGCCTTGATAGTTTTATGGAGGATTGATTGAAACCATCTATCGATATGGCGGGTTGTAATCTTAGACTCATACTCAGAATCATAGTTTCCTATCGCAAAATCATGCCACTGCTTTAACTTCGGGCCGATGGATTTGGCAAACTCCGTATCCCAGTTGGGATCATCCAGCCCCTCTCCCCCATACATCAGCGTTATTCTGGTCACATCTGCTCCATATGCAGCATATATCTGACGCGATGTGTAAAAATTGCCCCTCGATTTACTCATCTTCTCTCCATCTACTTTGATGAATCCGTTAACGCCGATTCCAGATGGCCAGTATTTCTTTGGGAATATGGCGACATGGTTGAATAGACAAAAAGTGAGATGATTCTGAATCAGGTCCTTCCCAGAATTTCTGAAATCAAACGGATACCAGTATTCAAATTCGGCCCGCATCTGCTTCAGTAAAGCAGGAGACACTCCTGCTCCTATAGCAACTTCCTCTACATTCCCCATTCCAAGGAATATATAATCGAAAAAATTATCCGTCAAATTTTCGGCTTTGATGAGGGGTTTTTCACCCTCTAGATAATGGGCAATGGTGTAGTATGCCATATAAATTGTCGAATCCGAAAGGGACTCGATGACCCATCTTTCATCCCACGGAAGTCTAGTGCCCAGGCCGAACTCTCTGGCGCATGCCCAGTCCTTCAACCAGTCGATGACATATTCAAATTGCCCTCGAACTTTTTCCGGGTATAGGGTTACGCCATTTAGGGCATCATGTACTTTTGCCTTCCATTTTATATCAGAGTAGTTCAAGAACCACTGGTCTGACACTATTTTTACAATGCATCTGGTCAGACACCGGCAGATTACCTCCTCGGACAATTCATATATTAATATGGCTTTATTTTCCCGAACGAAGTCCTTGGCAAGTATCTCCTTTGCCTCTGAAACCTTCAGTCCGGCATACTTCCCGGTGTTCTTGTTTAGCACACCAGTATGGAACTCTTTTCTGTAGACATCTTTTGTCGCCCCCTCTAATTTTGAATCGTCCTGCCCTCTTATCTCCATTTTTTCGACGATTTCTATGGCAGGGTGCGCCCCGAAATCCTGGACTTCGATCAGCGACACCGGCTCTATATACCTAATAAGATCGGGTGTCACTTCATGTTTTTTCGGATCATCCCTGATGTCTTTAAGAGCGGCATAATCATATGGGGCATGCGATGGAACCGACATAACTATGCCCGTTCCCGTAGCTGGTTCGATGAAGTACGCCGGCAAAACTGGTACTTTTCCCCCTGTTACGGCATTCGTAGAATATTTTCCGATGAGCTCTTTTCCCTTAAGGCTTCTAATGACCTTTACGGCGTGCTTTTGCGCATCCATCTTCTCAATCGATTTTCTGGAGACGACCCAGACCTCATCATCGACCTTCGCTTCGACATAATCTGCATTGGGATTGACCCATATGTTCGTAACCCCAAAGGAGGTTTCTGGTCTGTAAGTCGCGGTTGGGAGCACCACTCCGTCCATGTGGAACTTGATTAAGAACACCTCCTCCGGAGATGCACCCTCCCCTTCCAATCTTGAATGATCTCCTGCAGGAGATTTGCACTTTGGACACCACACAACAGGATGTTCACCTTTTGTGATGTACTTGCCTTTTTTCAATTTATTAAACTGCCATTTGATAAACGCATTATAATATGGATTTGCAGATGTCGTGATGAACCTTCTGCGCCAATCTATGCTGGCACCCATTCTTTTCAAATCATACATCGTTTCATTGGGAAAGAATGAAACCCAGTATAGTGGGTCTGCGAATTTGGGTATTTCCTCCTCTTGAATGCCCATCTGCCTTAAAATCTCGATTTGTTTTGGCTCATTTTCAGCCACCCTCTGTGCAGCAGCGACGATTGGCGTGCCCGTACAGTGGAATGCAAAGGGGAAGAGGACGTTATATCCGCACATTCGTTTATACCGTGCAAATACATCAGCCCTTATCAAAGAAAATGCGTGCCCTATGTGAAAGTAGCCATTCATATAGGGATATGGGAAATTTACGAAGAATTTCTCCTTGTTTGTATCTATCTCTGCATTGAATATGCCTGCCTCTTCCCACCGTTTTTGCCACTTCTCGTCGATATTGTCATGATTCAAATGAACTCTCCGAGACATGGGTATTTACTCAACTCGCCCTATCTTAATCAGTGAAAGCATGGGCACACCTGCTATTGAGTTCAGCCCCTTCTTATCCATCATAACCACTATTGCGAGCGGTTCTGCGCCCAACTCCTCAAGTAGTTCCACCCCTTCCTGTACGGTGGCGCCGCTGGTTACCACGTCATCGACGATGATGCATTTCTTGCCCTCGATTTGAGCGAAATTGTGACTAATGGTTCCTTTAACGTTCCGTTTTTCAAGTCCTCCTCGTTGCTTTTTTGGGTGAAGTATTGCCAGCTCCGCATCGAGTTCATCTGCGATCAAAGTCGCAAATGGAATACCGCTCAGCATGATGCCAACAACGACATCCACTTCCGTCTCGATCGACTCCAGAACCATATCGGTGAGTGCGCCTGAGATATGCCTCATTCTCTGTGGACTCTGACCTATCTTGCTCCAGTCGATGAACACATCCTTCGGGACTGGTGCCTCCTTCTCGTCGACACGGGAGAACAGCCAAGTAGCAGTCTCCTTGGAAACGTTAAGCTCATCAGCTATTTCGCCCGACATCAATCCCATCTTCTTCAGTTCTATCGCCTTTTTGATAAGGGCGTCGATATTTTTCATCTCATTCCCTCCTTCGTCCTGTGACCTTATAGGAATTGCGACGTCTCGCTTTTTTCAGTCTTGACCCGCAGACAGGACATACCATTCCTATTGTGAAATATCTTCCACAACCAATACATCGTTTTTCCCATATTAAAACATCTCGGATTCTCTTCAGCATGATCGGTTTTACTTGAATTCCCATATGAGATGCCACGTTTTGTATAGCATAGTCATCGGTGACCAAATATGTATCTTTGTCCTTGTATTGAAGTGCCTTTGCCAGTAATGCGATGTCGGTTTCGGACAGCGTATTCAGGTCGCTGGTTCTTTTCGCCATCTTTCTGACCGGCTCTATGTAGTGCTGTTCCGCCGGCTCCACCCTCATTCCGGCGCTTTTCGCCAGTTCAAAGGACATAACAGATATACCATCTTTCAATTCACCCATCACTGCCGGTACTGTAATCCGTTCTCCCTCATTTATGCGACAGTTGTAGATGAATACAGAGGCATCTAATATCAGTACTTTGGGCATCATAATTAAAGACCACGTGGGCGGTCATAAATCTATTCTAAACTCTTGGTCAGCTCAGAGAGGTCAGGAAAGAAACTCTTAAATGATATGTATCGCACACATTGTAGCGATGAAGGTCGGCATCGCAGATACAACGTTCGCGCGCTTTGACATGGGCGCTGCCGCGATCGATGAACTGAAAAAAAATGCATCGATGCGCATCGAAAGACATACGGTGCCTGGCATCAAAGACCTGCCTGTTGCGGCCAAGAAACTGATCGAAGAGCGCAAGTGTGATATCGTGATGGCGCTTGGAATGCCTGGCGCTACGCCAATAGACAAGACCTGTGCACATGAAGCTTCTCTTGGCTTAATTCAGGCGCAACTGATGACGAACACGCATATTATAGAGGTGTTCGTTCATGAGGATGAGGCGAAAGACGATAAAATGTTGGCAGAGTTAGCAGGCCGCAGGACAAGGGAGCATACGCAGAACGTCATCAAGTTGCTGCTCAAACCGAAACTGCTCGAAAAAGATGCGGGGATGGGCAAAAGGCAGGGAAGCGAGGATGCAGGACCTTTGAGACTATAGCCTTTAGGAGGATTAAATGGATAAAATCAGGCTTGGATTTGTCGTGTCGGAATTTAACAGAGACCTGACGCACCAAATGGAGTTATTGGGAAGGGAGCATGCTGAATTTCTCGGAGCGCCCGTGGTACGAACTCTTTTAGTACCCGGCGTTTATGACACGCCCCTGGCTGCTAAGAAATTGGCTAAAGATAATAGTGTCGATGCAATCGTTGTTCTTGGCTGTGTTATTGAAGGTACAACAGAACACGATGAGGTCATCATGCAGCAAACGTCCAGAAAGCTCATGGATTTGTCGCTGGAGTTTGAGAAGCCCGTTGCATTGGGCATATCCGGCCCGGGAATGAGCAGGATGGAGGCGCACGAGCGCGTTGATTATGCGAAGAGGGCGGTAGAGTCAGCGGTGAAGATGGTACAGCGAATGCGTGAATGAAAAGAGACGGCAGTTTTAGCGTTGGCGAGCCCGACTTTGCCACCCCACAACATATCATAGAGAACGACATCGGCGCATCTCCGAATGAAGTCATCGTAACACCCGGAGCGAAGCAGGCGATCTTATTCGACCCTGCATGGGTTTCGTATGAGTCCTGCGTAAAACAGGAAAGACGAAACTGATTATCGTGAACACGCCATGGTCATAGATGCCATGAGCGTTGCAGAACATTTGCTGATTGAACAGAATGAGAGTGGTGTAAGCACAGAGTTTATATACATATACATCTTTATATGATAATCTAAATTAAATGGTGATCGTTAAATGTGGCTGCAAGTACGGATGTACCTCTTATTGGGATTGATGTTTGCCATCATCTACGGGCTCGCCGTAGTCGTAGGAACTATGATGGGCATAGGCGACTTTTTCTTCTTTGCTGTTTTAGCATCGTTCTTCCTCTTCATCCAGTACATGATCGGTCCCAGAATGGTCGACTGGTCCATGCGCATCCAATATGTATCTGAGCAAGAATATCCAGAATTGCACAGAATGGTCGCGGAGCAGGCTCAGCGGGCTGGAATTCCAAAGCCAAGAGTAGGAATAGCTAAAATCCAGATTCCAAATGCCTTTGCATTCGGCAGATCGATAAGAGATGGCAGGGTTTGCGTTACCGATGGCATCATCAGATTGCTAACAAAGGATGAGCTGAAGGCAGTGATAGGTCATGAGATCGCCCATATCAAGAACAGAGACGTCGCAGTCATCACGTTGATTAGCATAATTCCAATGATCTGCTGGTACCTCGCTTGGAGCATGATGTTCTCGAGGGATAACCGAGGCAATGCGATAGCCATCGGAATCTTTGCCTTTGTACTTTATTTCATTACCAACCTGCTGGTGATGTATGGCTCCAGAATTCGTGAGTATTATGCAGATTTGGGCAGCGTAAAATTTGGAAACAATCCTCACCTGCTCGCATCCGCCCTGTATAAATTATCCTATGGAAATGCGAGAGTCCCAAAGGAGACGTTAAAACAGGTCGAAGGGAACAAAGCATTCTTTATCAGCGACCCTTCCAGGGCATGGAATGAAATTAGGGAGTTAAAGCAGATAGACAGAGATATGAGCGGATGTATCGACAGAAACGAGTTGATGATGCTCAGGAGCAAAAAGGTACGCGTCAGCACGGCCGATAAACTGATGGAGTTGCTTAGCACCCACCCAAATATGTTGAAGCGGATCAATCATCTGTCTTCGCTTACATAAATGTTCGAAATCTCGCCGCATTTTTTGTTGGTCTCTGTTCTTCTGGGATGCATACTTGGCACCACCACAGGATTAATTCCTGGCCTTCATGTCAATAATGTCGCGTTGCTGCTCGTGGCTATTTCTCCATCCCTGCTGGCGCATGGTATTTCGCCGATTTATATCGTCGTTATAATCATCGCAACTTCGATCGCACATACGTTTCTGGATTTCGTCCCTTCGATATTTTTGGGCGCTCCAGAAGCAGACACTGCACTGGCGGTCCTGCCCGGACATCGTATGCTGTTAGAGGGCAGAGGCATCGAGGCAATCAGATTGTCTGCACTCGGCAGTGCGGGTTCTGTGGTCGTGGCGCTGCTGTTAGTGGTGCCATTAAGCATGCTGTTTTATCATATTTACCCCATTCTACACCAGTACATGGGCTGGGTTCTTCTGACGATCGTCCTGCTTATGATCGGATCAGAATCGGGAGAGATGGTCGAAGGGCAGGGCTCGCTTGCGCATCTCAAATACAAGGGATATGCCATACTTGTTTTTCTGTTATCCGGGGTGCTCGGCATTCTCGCATTTGTCAGAGATGGGCTGATGGATCCCATATTGCCCATGGATGCGCCGTCTATATTGTTTCCGCTGTTCTCTGGATTGTTTGGTGCGAGCATGCTCTCTATAAGTCTCATTACGCGATCGGTCATCCCTGTCCAGACGGGGGAGGAGTTCGGCCTTCCAAGCCGAAATATCGTGAGAGGGGTGTTCACTGGAGGTATAGCTGGGTCGTTGGTGGCATGGCTACCAGGCGTCTCATCAGCAGTTGCGACGGTGATAACACGACTGCCGATTCGAGAGGATGATGGAGATTCCGCGAGGGAATTTATCGTTGCAGTCAGTGGAGTTAACACGGCTAACGCTATTTTCACTTTAATAGCATTGTATATCATTCATCGACCCAGAAGTGGTGCCATGGTCGCGGTCAACGAGATTTTGAATCCTACCGCGTGGAATGTTTCATTGGTGGTGCTATTTTTATCCGTTATCGTTGGCGTGTCCATAATAGCCTATTTCGTGACCATTTCAATAGGAGAGCGAATTTCCAAAGTACTGTCACGCCTAAACTACCAGAGAATCAGCGCAACAGTTCTAATGTGTCTTTGTGTGATGGTGATACTAACCACGGGTTTATTTGGGCTAATCATATTCACAACTGCGACCACGATTGGAATGATTCCATCTTATTTTAATGTCAGAAAAAGCCATGCCATGGGCGTATTACTGTTTCCATTAATACTATTCTTTTTTGGAATATTTAGATGGTGACACTTTGAAAAGTTGAAACTCCATTAGGACGAAATTACAAGAAAAAACCGCAATGCTGAAATAGGATGAGCTTGTAAATATAGTTCTCAGGAGGTAAAAAATGGTAAATAGACCTACAAGGAATTTTGGTTTGATAGAAAACGGAAGAGAAGTTGGAACGTTCAGTGGATATCAACCACGAGACGCTGCCCTGAAGTGCGCAAGCAGGGGAAAGACGAACATAATACTCAGAGAAAAGGGCACTAAAAGACTTCATGTATTTAAGGGATACAGAGAACGAGTCAGTGCTCCAAGCAGTGCTCCAAGATGGTTGCCATCTATGGTTTGGAAACCCAATGTCAAAAAAATCGGTGTTCGACACCTGAAGTACAACCAATTATCGAGAAATCCACCTGAACTTCTACGATAGTCTTCCAAAAACATCTCTTTTTTATTTTATCTCAATAGAGATATCCCTGATCGTCTCGAATCAAACACTTCTGCGAAGTGTGTTTTTGGATACATAATGGGCCCGAAGGAATTTGAATCCTTGACCTCACGGTGCCTGTCCCGTTATCATTGGTTATCAGCCGTGCGCTCCAACCAGACTAAGCTACGGGCCCAATAGGTGTCTTTTTCAACCAAATAGGGTGGCACATACTTTAAATTTTCCCTTTTAGGAATCTCAATGACCGATAAATTTAATTACATGCATCTCACTTTGTTCGATAGCACTCAGAGGGCACTTAAAGGGCCGGTAGATCAGGGGTAGATCGCTACCTTGGCAAATGTCATGGTCTGAAAGAGCGTGACATCCTTATTGGTAGAGGCCTCGGGTTCAAATCCCGACCGGTCCATGGGTACCATGCAAAAAGAAGAAAAAGTAGGTGCGGTATTACTTATAATGGCACTCTTATTGCTTGCCGTAATTTACTTTGCCCTTCCCGCACCGAGCGATGCGGAACGCCTTTCGGATGCATCCCAACTCGATGACAAGGTATATGCAGAGGGACTGGTGATAGAAAAGCGGATGACCAGAACAGGAGGGCATCTCATTTTGAGCGTTAAAATGGATGTTGGAGCCATAGATGTGTTCGTCCACCGTAATGCAGGTGCAAGCGAAATTGACGTAAGGGTGCACGAGGGAGATCGAATCCGCGCATACGGCATATTAAGTGAATTTAGAGGCGAAAGACAGATAAGAATTCAAAGCGGAGGAGATATAATCGTCCTGTGACCGCACATCCCAAAAGATTTATGACCAATTGAACACCACTTAATCGCGTGGCATAAACGGGGCTCGTGGTCTAGTTGGTTATGACGTCGCCTTGACATGGCGGAGATCACCGGTTCGAATCCGGTCGGGCCCATCAACATGCCCTGGTAGCTCAGCCTGGGAGAGCGTGCGGCTGAAGACCGCATTGTCCCCGGTTCAAATCCGGGTCAGGGCATTGCGCCGGTAGTGTAGTGGTATCACTATGGCTTGCCAAGCCATAAACCCGGGTTCGAATCCCGGCCGACGCATTAGGGGAGTCCGATAATATTAGACAAGCGGTCGCGTTATGGAGTGGGGGAAAGGATAGCTCTTTTGCATATTATAAGGCAATAATAGATGGTATTGAAGTTTCACACCTGTTGAACTTTACATCAAAAGACGGGACAAGATGCCACGGATTATATTCTGAATCGATGTCCGTACAATCAAAGGCAATCGGAATGCCAATTATTCAGCGAGAGGCTGCGCGTGGTGCAGTTGAAACTCAAGAACACAAAGATTGGATATAGAGCCGATATTTCCTTTGTGGGAAAATTGATCCATGTGGCGAAGCAGGCGAATACCATACATTCGTCGTCGATGGTCCGCTGTTTAGGAGGCGTGTGAAGATACTTGATAGCGACAAAGTACTGAAAAATGGATACTGGCTCCTGAATATTTCGAGATGTGTGCTCGCTTAATGCCTCCTTAT
>JAJOKI010000039.1 GCA_021129915.1 Methanocellales archaeon
GTGACGATAGGTTATAAAAGATGCTCTACGATATTTTCGGCGATTACGCGCTCACAGTAAATACAGCGCAACTGTACACCCGTCTTCTGTTTTTCAGTGGTGAATCTGGACATCACTGGTTCTCTTGTATTCGAGATACAATTTGGGTTGGCGCATCTCACAACGCCCTTTATCGCGTCAGGGATGTCTACCTTGTACTTCCCTGCCACATTGTACTTGCGGATAATGTTGATGGAAGCAGACGGTGCAATCAAGGCAATCTTATCAACTTCACTGGGTTTTAACTCTCGCCCTTCGATCTTGACGATGTCTTTTGTGCCGATTGTCTTACTCGGGACGTTCATGACCGCGCTGACCACTCCAGTAGTTGTCCTGTCGATGCCGAGAATTCGTAGCACGCTGAGCGCTTGTCCGGCCGTAATGTGGTCTATGACCGTTCCATTTTGAATCGGACGCACGTAAAGTCCATTCCTTTTCATCGCGCATCTCCCAGTATGTGGTACAATACCGCCATTCTCACCGGAACACCATAGAACGCCTGTTTGAAATATCTGGCATGTTTAGTATAGTCCACATCCTTGTCGATTTCATCCGCCTTCGGAAGCGGGTGCATGATTATCATATCATCCTTGACATCCTGCAACATCTCGGTTGAAATGCGATATGTTCCCGTCACTTTCTGATATTCACTTGGATCTGGAAAGCGCTCCTTCTGGATTCTGGTGACATAGAGGACATCTATGTCGGAAATCACATCGGACAATTTCGTAGTTTCGACCACGTTTGCTCCTCGTTTCTTTAAATCATTCTTGATATCGGGCGGTATTCGAAGTTGCTCAGGGGAGACTAAATTTATTTCTGCGCCATACAGCGACAGCGCATATGCAAGCGAATGCACGGTCCTGCCGTATTTCAGATCTCCTATAAGTGCAATGCTCAGATTTTCAAGATGCCCTTCTCGCCTGATGGTGTACAGGTCCAGTAGGGTCTGCGTGGGATGGTGTCCTGCACCATCTCCTGCGTTTATAATCGGAATATCGGATATCTCCGCCGCCATACGTGCGGCACCCTCTCTGGAATGCCTTAGCACAATGGCATCTGCATACCCCTCAATTACCCGGAGCGTATCTGCAAGTGTCTCGCCTTTTGCTACTGAACTGGCTTCCGGGATTACTATGCCGATAACATCTCCACTCAATCGCTTCATAGCTGTCTCAAAAGACAGTCTGGTTCTTGTGCTTGGCTCATAGAACAACGTCGCTAAAATCTTGCCTGCCAACAAGTTGGACCTTTTACCGCGCGCAAATGGTTCGAGCGCCTCAGCTTTTTTTAATATGTAATCGATTTCCTCACGCGAGAAATCTTTCATCGAGATGATGTCTCGCCTGACAAATTTCATCAAATTGAATACGTATGGATAGGCTTAAAATTATTGCCATCATCCTGGCGTAAACAAAGAAATGCCCATAGTCAATTGTTCCAGGGCATAGAACTTATAGGTGCATGAGTAAATTATATCATGTCATGTGCATCAATGATACTACGTATTTGAGGTAAATGTCATCATGAAAAAATGGGCTTTATTAATTATTTTGATGCTGTTCCTGACATCGGGAATCGGTGGCGCCAGGCCATCAGAGAATATAGTGTATGTCATCGAGATTGAGGGAATGGTAACCGCTGGCACGGCGCTTCGCGTGGAGAACGGAATAGAGGATGCAGTGGACATGGGAGCGTCGGCGGTACTGCTCCAGATAGACACCCCAGGCGGGCTTGTGGACGCCACGATAGATATTGTAAAGGCTATCGATAACTCTCCAATTCCCGTGATAACATACGTCCCAAGAGGGGGCATCTCAGCATCTGCAGGGACATACATCCTACTTGCAGGCCATGTGGCAGCCATGTCGCCAGGGACCACGACGGGTGCTAGCATGCCAGTCATGGCAGACCCGGCGGGTGCGCCTGGACCAGCCGATAACAAGACGATATCATACATGGCAGGAGTTATGAGGGGTATCGCTGAGAGGAGGGATAGGCCGGTTGATGTCGCAGAGCGCTTTGTCACCGAAAATCTGGTACTCACCGCAAGCGAAGCGCTGGAGATGGATGTTATCGATGTAATTGCAGATGATGTTCACGGTCTGCTTGAGAAAGTCGACGGCATGACAGTCATGGTAATGGGAGCGGAAACCCATCTGCAGACGGCAGATGCAGAAATATATGTGAGGGAGGAAGGGATTAGAGAGCAGATTATCGATATAATCAGCAATCCACAGGTAGTGTTTATACTGCTATTAGTAGGCATATACGGAATAATATTTGGATTCAGTTCGCCTGGAACATATGTGCCAGAGATGATAGGTGCGATATGCTTAATCCTGGCATTGTACGGTCTTGGAACATTTGACGTTAATATGCTTGGCATAATTCTGATAATAGCGGCGGTGATATTGTTTGTCGCAGAAGTGTTCACACCCACCTATGGAGTCTTAACGATGGGCGGCGTCGTTTGTCTCATACTTGGGGCATTCATGTTGCCACAAGAGCCCTTACTCGCAGAAGAGTGGTTCAGAACGTTCCAATTAATCGTGCTCGGAATGGCTGGCACCTCTGTAGCGTTTTTCATATTCGGAGTTGGTGCCGTGATGAAATCGAGAAGGAGGAAGCCAACGACAGGTATCGATGAATTGATCGAAAAGACAGCCAGAGCCGTGACGGACATCGACCCAGAGGGAAAGGTCAAAGTCAGAGGAGAGATATGGAATGCGATGGCAGAAAACGGGGTGATAAAACAGGGAGATACCGTAAAGATTATACGTGTGGAGGGTCTAACTCTTTTCGTCAGAAAAATAGATTGAGGAGTGCGAATAAATGGAATTATGGATACTCGGAATAATTATAGTAGTGTTAATGATTTTATCATCCGCGATAAGAATTGTAAACGAATATGAACGCGGCGTGATATTTAGATTGGGGCGGCTTGTCGGTGCAAGAGGACCCGGACTCTTTTTCATCATACCCCTACTTGAGGTCATGATCAAGGTGGACCTGAGAACGGTCGCCTTTGATGTGCCGCCGCAAGAGGTCATCACCAAGGACAATGTCACCACAAGGGTAAATGCCGTCGTGTATTATAGGGTGATGGACCCTGAGAAGGCGGTTACCCAGGTGGAGCACTATCCTCTTGCAACGTCTCAAATGGCTCTAACGACACTGAGAGGCGTGATAGGTCAGGCCGAATTAGATGAGCTGCTATCAGAGAGGGATAAATTGAACAAGAAGATACAAGAAACCGTCGACGAAGCGACAGACCCATGGGGAATCAAAGTTTCTGCAGTCGAGATAAAAGACGTGGAACTGCCAAAGGAGATGCAGAGGGCAATGGCATCCCAGGCAGAGGCGGAAAGGGATAGGCGAGCGCGAATCATTAGTGCCGATGGTGAGAAACAAGCCTCTCAAAAATTAGCAGAAGCAGCGGACATCCTGAACAAACAAGAAGGAGGCATGTTCATACGCACCCTCCAAACGATAGCAGAGGCATCGGCAGAAAAGGCGACCACGGTCGTGATTCCCTTGCCGATTGAACTTCTACAGGCTCTTGGATACTCCAAGAAAGAGAAGAAGTGAGAGAGGAAGTAGAGAGCATTCTATAACCGCGCTATTGTGATAAATCCAGTGTGCCCCACTCGCGTGGAAGGTCGCGTTCCACGCCTCTCAAATTTAATTTCGCGTTCCATGCATTCTATGGTCTGCACGCTTGAGAATTTTTCCATATCAATTGCGGTGCGTATCTTTTTCATCTGCTCAAAAAACGGGGAATATGTCACCAAATATCCGCCTGAATTGAGCACATCTCTCACATGCAGTATTACTTGATCCGCATCCATCATGTCAAGGGTTATCACATCGAATCTCTCGTTTAGGTTTGCCATCTCAGAGATTATGTCGCCGTGCCTAACCTTGACGTTCTTCATGCCCGCGGTTTCGACGTTCTTGCGCGCCACCCTGGCGAATTCTTCGTTTTTTTCATATGTGACTACCTTCTTAGCGACATTGCCAAGATAGATTGCCAGAATCCCGGAACCCGTCCCCGCATCAAGCACAGAATCCTCGCTGCCCAACCCCGTGTATGCAAGGATGATTCCAATGTCCTTTGGCATCAAAGGCGCACCCGTCCTTTTGCAGTGCTTGAAAAAATCCGGTGCCCTTGGTCTTTGAATGATATATTCGTGATTCAGGTGCGTAGAAATCGTGTCGCCGAATTCCTTTTCACGTAATTTGCATAATTTTATCGTTCCATAACCGGTATTAAATTCGTCATCTGAAACCGCGACGAGATGCTCGCATTTCCCATCCTTGAGCAGTACGGGGGCGTCATCGGCTATCATGCATTATCTCCCTTTTATTTGTTCAGTTTCAATATTGCCTCTGCCAGATCGCCCTCTGTCTCCTTCAGCGCCTTTCTCGCCTCGGACTCGGATGCCCCGCTCTGCTCTACCACGAGCTGCACATCCGCCTCTGGCATCTCCAATTCGCGCTGACGCTCTTCCGGGGTGCCGACAATCTGATACGTTTTTGCGCCCTTGACGTTCATTATCGTGACTTGGACATCATTAAAAACGATATCCTTGTTCGATGTTCTGATGATGACCTCCTCCACGTCATCGACCTCTTCAACGTCAATGCCCATCTGTTTCATCATCTGCTGCATTTTTCTTGGGTTCATGCCCCTCATTCCAGGAATCATGGTATCATCACCACATATAGGTACTATACCAGCATAAATCTTATACTATTGAACTATGTAAATCGTGCTTATGTCTGAAATCATCACGTCAAAGCGGATGCGAGCGATAGACATCAACTCGGAATATTTCGGCGTTCCACGCATGGAGATGGCTGGCAAGGCTGTTGCGGGTGCAGTTCGAAAACGACACTAGCCGCTCGTTATTTGAAGGAGTTTGACGTCCATATCATGTTGCTATGCACTTCAGAGGATATCCGAACAAAAGAGGCAAAGATTAATTGGGATGGACTAGGGCATAAAAATGGTTCACCCAGATTTGACCATTACCTTTCATAAAATGAAAAAGGGGTTGGAGACCATGCCAATAGGCGTGCCAGAAGAAGCAGAAATATTTGTAGGACCGGGAGACGTTCACTCATTGGTATCCCGAGATTCAGATAGCCACAAAGGAGATAATGGGCGCATACTGATTATTGGAGGGGGTGCGTATGTCGGCGCACCCGCTCTTACTGCCCTAGCAGCACTTAGGACTGGTGCAGATATAGCAACCATCGCCGCACCAGCCAGCGTCTCGGATATCATCGCATCGTTTTCCCCAGACCTGATCGTCTCCTCGTTAACATCTGACGTTCTCACGCCCGATGACCTGCCAATCATAACAGAATTGGTGCAGGAACACGATGTCGTGGTGATCGGGATGGGGCTTGGCAGAGACGAATTGACGCGGAGAGCGATTAAGGCGATCGTTCCCATCTGCAAGAAGGTCGTGATCGATGCCGATGCATTATCGGCACTGGACCTGCCACTGGACGGCAGTGCCATAATAACGCCGCACGCAGGCGAATTTAAACGAGTAACTGGGCGTGACATCCCGAAAGACGGGGAAAAGAGAACTGCTCTGGTCAAGAAATTCGCCAAGGAGAACAACATCGTGGTATTGCTAAAAGGGAAAATGGACATAATATCAGATGGGACTTCTATAAAAATGAATAAAACTGGCAATGTCGGCATGACCGTTGGAGGAACTGGAGATGTGCTTGCAGGTACTGTCGGGGCATTCTATGCAAAGAACGATGCTTTTGAGTCGGCCGCTGCTGGAGCTTTTATAACTGGGCTTGCAGGAGATATCGCATTCGAGGAATATGGATTTGGGCTGCTGGCGACGGATGTGATGGATAGGATTCCAAAGGCGATAAAAGGGCGAAAGATGAATTTTAGTAAATGTGTGTCCACAGAATAAAATCTGGGAAAAGGTTACCTTCCTTCAAAGACCTTCACAACCCTTCCAATTCCCTTGCTCTTCCCCTCCCTGAAAATGAACTTCTCACCTTCGTGGATGTGATACGGTCTGAACTTGAAGCGCATGGTGACGCGCCCCGTCTGTCCCGCCATCATATATTCCTGTTCTAATCTCTCAAATGTGGCAGCTTCCGCTATGGTTTCAATATGGACGACGGGCTCATATCCCTTGGCAATGCGAGTCGGATGATTCAATATTATGACTTCTGCTTCAAACTCCCGGATCGATTTAATCTTCTCCTCACACAATAACATGCCCCGACAGATGTCGGAGGGCTTGGCACCTTTGAGCGCTATCCCAACGATGTCGCCGGCGCTTGCTTTATCCACCCTGCAATAGTGTGCCTCGATGGTCTGCACCTTGACCGGGATGAATGCTCCATAGTCAGTCGGACCAAGTTGCAGCTGGTCACCAACTTTCACCTCGCCTTGCTTGATCGAACCACTCACCACAGTTCCAACTCCTGTCACTTGATACACTTTATCGACATACATCTGGAACGGCTTTTGGGCTCCTAGATTTCGTTTCGGTAGCTGGAGCAATAACTGATCGAGCAGGTCAAATCCGGCCTTCGTAACGGATGAAACTCTGAGAATAGGAACTATCACACCATCATCTAATCTATTGGAAATGGTGCGGAAATCTGATTTTGATTTTATGCGCAAGGGTATCTTTCCAACCGCCTTAAGTATATGCATAATCTGTTTTTCCGTCTCTGCTATCTGTCCCTCTTCCACTCTATCGATTTTTGTGATGGCGATTATTGTCGGCAGTTCCATTGCGAGTAAAATTCCCAAATGCTCTTTTGTTACATGAGTCGCCCCATCGTCCGCCGCCACCACAAGCAACCCATAATCCAGTTTCTGACCAACGATGCCCCGTATAGTGGTCCTCAACCATGGCTCGTGACCGACGGTGTCCACGAAAGATATCAGTTTGTCCACAGATTCGACCACTCCTGCCTTTTCTTTCTTGCTCAGGGGATTCTTCAGGCGAATTGCCTTTCCATTTTTAAATCCATATACGCCATAAGACAAATCAGCGGATAGTCCCCTATCGATTTCATGGGGCTGCATGTCCAAAAATATCCTGGTCTTGCCAGCTCCATCGTCCATTATTCCAGTAACCAGAGAGCCCACCAATGTACTCTTTCCGTGGTCCACATGTCCTGCCGTACCGATCAGTATGTGCTCTTTGAGATTGGTGTGATTCTTGATAGTAAGGAGACCCACCCACCCATTGTTCACCTGGTATTCTTTGCAGTCTGTGATAATGGCCCCGGCTTCAAGCGCGATGCAGTTCAAAACAGACAATGTCTCTTTATACTTGGAGAAGGATATGCCGCGCAACAGCCCGCCATCGGTTACTCCAACCACATAGAGCGCGGTGCCGTTCCCCATGATCAACCTGTGCTTCATCTGGCAGACCAACCCCTGCCTCCGCTCATCCTTCAGGTGCAACTCTTCTGTCAGATATTCTTTGAACTCGATGTTTTCCCGTTCTCCGTTGTCAAATATGGTTTCCAATTGGTCCATCATATCATAAATCGGCTTGAAGACTAAAATACTTGCGCATCGATTACGATGTGCCAGACGCCTGGAGAATATTTCTTGACCATATGGGATTTCCGTATTTTAATGGATCTGTCCAACATTTCGGCCGTAGCTATGATTCGACTGATCGGGCGGACAAAACACAGTTTCTCAGGTGTCGTTTCGTGATAGTGAATGATTCCCCCGGGCTTCAGTGCATTTATCCCATGAGCCAAGTGACGAAACGCTTCAAAACTGCCCATAATTACTCTATCAGCAATGCCAGCTGGCGTTTTTATGGCACAATCGCCATGTACCGGTCGGACGATACTCTCTACCCTGTTGAGCCGAATATTTTCGCATAAATATTGATATGCGAGAGGGTTAATCTCGATTGCGATGATCTTTGTCGGTTTCGCATGTACTGCCATCGGGATAGAAAAATATCCTATGCCAGCGAACATGTCCACGACGAGTTCATCTCTCCCAACTCCTGACATGCGCCTTCTTTCGTTTAGATTTCCCTGAGAAAACATGATTCTGCTGGCATCCAGTTTAAATCGGCATCTGTTCTCCTTGTGGATTGTCTCTGTATTGGTATCTCCGGCGATTACTTCAATCTCTGGCTCTCTGAAACGACCATTTATGGATTTCATCGCCACAACAGTCCTGCAACGAGGATATAATTTTAAAAGCGCATCTCCAACTTCCCTTCTCCTGTTTTCCAGTTGAACCGGAATGTTGACGACTATGATGTCGCCTAAAATCTGCCAACCACTTGGCAGCAGTTCTGTCTCGTCCTCGGTCAGCACACCAGCGAGAAGTTGGGAGAGGGTAACATTGCTATTGCTAATGGATTGTAACATGCATGACTCTCATAATAGTTTATAATATTTGATGAGTTATATCGTTTTGCGATAAAAGTTGTGATGGAGAGACGTTTTTAGAGAGAAATGATGGACCATATTTAGGCGAATATATAGGCCATATAAGCGCAGTACCCGCCGAGTAACATCAGGCCTTCGAGGCGCGTGAGTTTCAATCCAGTCCAAAATAGTAAAGGCATGAGTGCACATACCACTAACATTACCATTATATCGACGAGTGTGGGGGAGGTAAGCGGCAATAGTACCGCACATGCCCCGATAACGAGTAGTGTGTTAAACGAAACGCTGCCTATGATATTGCCCACTGCTATATCGCTTTGATTTCTAAAGGATGCCACTGCCGTGGTTACCAGTTCAGGTAATGATGTTCCAATTGCGACTAACGTCAGGCCGATCACGAACTCGCTCACTCCTACGTAGCGGGCCATGACCACAGATGAATCCACCAAGAATTTGGCACCCAATAAACTTGCCAGCAGACCACCTATCACCATAATGGCATCTCGCCACGAAATGATGCGCTCGCGGTTGCCTTCGGAAGTACTTATTTTAAGTGCATCGCATACAAAATATATCATATAACCAACAAAACCAGCCAGCAATATCAGACCATCAGCCAGCCCAATTTGGCCATCCAATGACATTATAGTCATGGCAAACACTGCTACAACCATGATGAGCATTTCACGTTTAACAGTCACCATGCGAACTTCCAACGGCCTTATCATCGCACTTATGCCCAATATCAAGCATATATTTGCCATATTTGACCCGATGACATTTCCGAGAGCTATGCCATCTCTACCGTCCAAAGAGGCTATAAAGCTCACCCCAAATTCTGGTAATGACGATCCATAGGCGAGTACCGTCAATCCTATTATCATAGGGGAAACGCTTAGTTTATCAGCCATATTGGCTGCCCCCCTCACCAGATAATCAGAGCCCTTGACGAGTAAAAAAAGCCCGAGTATGAAAAGCAATATCCATATAAACATATTTGATCCTATTTTCTATGGCGAGCATTAATGCCATGTGTTACAATCCGGACACCACACACGTCGCGACTCCCATTCTGGCACAAGTGATTCATTTGATGGGGGCGTTTCGTTGGCAACCGAATTGTTGTCCTGCTGCAATCCCTCCTCCTGTACAACATCATCCTCACCGCCTATTAAGGATGCGAGTGTGGAAGTGAGCATAAAGCCGACGAGTAGAATGGCAATAATCTTCCGCCTCATGGTAACCAAAACCTATACCGCTCCTGAATATGACCCGAGTACTTTTAGCACACCTGCCTTTTTTTCAACCATATTCAGAGCCTCCTGAACTTTTTTGTCCGCGATGTGTCCCTCTAAGTCTATATAAAATAGATAATCTCCTAAAGCCTTTTTGGTGGGTCTGGACTCAATCTTGGTCAAATTGATATTTCTGGAGGCGAATTCTCCCAATATTTCATAGAGCGCTCCTGGTCTGTCTTTCCGCAGATATACGATGATGGAAGTTTTGTCTTTTCCTGTCGGCTCTGGAGTCGTCCTTCCAAGCACGATGAAGCGCGTATAGTTCTCCTTTTGATCCTGGACATCACGCAGAACCACCTTGAGGCCATATTTGCCCGCAGATTCCTCTGAGGCGATGGCTGCCATTTCCTTTGACCTTGATGCCGTGCTTGCAGCATGAGCAGTACTTGCCGTCATCTGGATGTCGATGTCTCCGAAATGATCTTTGATAAACTGCTGGCACTGTGCCAGTGCCAGGGGGTGTGAAAGGATCACCTTGATGCCATGGATGTCACCCTTCGTAAGCAAACAGTGCTTAATGGGGATGACGATTTCTCCGATTATCTGGGTTTCATCTGATATGAAATGTAGAAGGGCGTCGAGCGCCATGCCAACTGAACCCTCCAACGAGTTCTCGATGGGAATTATTCCGCAGTCCACCTCCTCATTGGCCACTGCTCTTGCCACATCGGAGATATCATCATAGTACAAAAGGTCTGCTCTGTTGTTCCATTTTTTTGTGGCATTTTCCGAGAATGTCCCCTCGGGCCCTAATAGTCCAATCCTCATGGTAGTCTCTGTATAATTAGATTGTGAAAATATAAATAAACATAACCTTTAAATGTAATGAACAACATTATACATTGGAGTATATGTTTATACAGTGATTAAAATGAAGGATGTTATAGCCAAACTCAGTGAAAGAAGGGATATCTCGATAGAAGAATCGGAGAGCGCAATGGAAAATATCCTGACATCTGCAACGGATGCACAAATCGGCGCCTTTCTAATCGCCTTGAAGATGAAAGGGGAGACATCTGAAGAGATAGCCGGCCTGGCAAGGGGCATGAAAAAAGCAGCACATACCATTTCCCCGAACATACGTCCGTTGATAGATACATGCGGTACCGGAGGCGACAAGCACAATACCATCAACGTAAGCACAGCAGCTGCCATCGTGACAGCTTCTGCTGGCATATCGGTAGCAAAACACGGCAATTATTCGATTACATCCAAGTGCGGCAGCGCTGATGTGTTGAAAGAACTGGGCGTGAAGATAGACCTTCAGCCATCAGAGGTGAAACGTTTGATCGAGGACATTGGAATCGGGTTTATGCTCGCGCCGGTATTCCATCCTGCCATGAAACGGGTGATACAACCGAGAAGGGATATCGGCGTGCGAACTGTGTTCAATATTTTAGGACCGCTTACCAACCCGGCAAACGCAGACGCTCAGGTAATCGGTGTTTATGACAGGACGTTGTGCCAGAAGCTCGCCGATGTTCTAAGGATTCTCGGCTCTAAAAGAGCATTGGTGGTAGCCGGAGAGGGTCTGGACGAGATATCGAATATAGGAAAGACGACAATAGCCGAATTAAAGGATGGCAAAGTCAAAACATATTCCATCATGCCTGAAGATCTGGGGATTCGTCAGGTGAGCCCGAACGACATTGCCGGC
>JAJOKI010000117.1 GCA_021129915.1 Methanocellales archaeon
GAGTATGTCAACATCGGAAAAGAAGCCGCTTTTTCGATTGAAGGGCCTACAGTCGGTCGACAGATTAATGAAGGAGATATGCTCTATGTAGATATCCCTGAAAAACACGCGAAGATTCTTGAACAGGAACTATGTGATACATTATCAGAAGATGAAGCTGAAACGCTAAGGGCGTTTTTGGATATAAAACGCAAAAAAGACCCGTTATGGGCTAAATAAAGCTCGTGAAAGGAAATATGGCAGAATATAGAGTAGTTATATCAGATCCAAAAAGTGGAAAGGCATATCAAATAGAGATTTCTGGCGCGAATGCAAATAAATTCACAGGCAAATCAATCGGCGATATGGTCGATGATAAAACGCTTGGATTGCCAGGATATAAATTGCAGATTGTCGGCGGAACGGACAAGGGCGGATTCGCGATGAGAAAAGATCTGCCAGGTGGACAGAGGCGGAAGATCCTGGTATCTGAGAGTACTGGCTGTCATCCGAAAGAAAAGGGGCAGAGAAGACGGAAGACCGTGCACGGTCGAGATATCACGGCAGATATATCTCAGATAAACGTCGTCGTCACCAAACATGGGAGCAAGCCGATAGAAGATTTGTTAGGGAAGAAGGAAGAGTCTAAAGACGAATAACTCTCACATACATAACAACTCTTTCATATATGTCGCAGTTCGAAGACCGACCAACTCAGAAGATTTGGCCTTATTTTTTACACTTAATATAATCTTTAAATTTTTATATATGTCAAATATATAATTAAGTTGTTATGATACTATAAAATATATATCATAATAGTGATATTAGATGATATACATTAAAGTATCATAAAATCGACACGGCATTATAATATCCATATTTTTATTTGGAGTTGATTATATAATAACAAATACTCATCAACTCCTAACCTGGTGCATTAAAATCCTTAAGCTCACGCCCATACCCAATAAATATAAGAATGAAAAAAATGATGCTGAAAATGGATCGGTTTTATCAGTTTAATTATACCAATATCTATATGAATATACATATTGCCATGTGTAAAACCCCCCTTAACTACCAAAAAACTATCAAAAACGACAAACTGAATATTTTGTGGAATGTGTTCTTATATATTATGTAACAAACCAAAAACAATATGAGTTCATTCACGCCTGTCTTGCCAACTCAGATCTCCCAAAGTACGCCTGAAACAGATAATATTAGAGACATCCTTATAGCATCCCTGCTGATGGCATGTTTTTCTCATTCTAAAATAGACGATTTAAGCGCTATTTGAGATAAAACCTGCTCTAAAGACACACTAATTGAGAATATAAGCCTTTATTGTAAAGATACCTAGATATCACAAGAGGTATTTGAGATACATCTGAGATACTATTTTTCATCTAAAAATTAAAAAACTTTAAAATTAAAAATAAATTAGATTAATTTTTAAAAATTAAATATTTTAGATAAAAATTAAAAGTGAGAGTTCGAGCAGAGAAGATATATATTTGTACAAACTAATTAGGTGAAAGAATGACCAAAATAAAAGATGCCCCTAGGACAGCTACCACAATGGTGGTGAGGTCGCATACTACAGCGAGGATAACGCAATCCCGGGACCCCTATTTAGAGCTCATGCGCCGCCTGTTCCAGGGAGAAGTTACAGCAATGCGGGCTAAACGTTTTCTCGAGATGGTTGAAAAAAGGAAAAAAGAGGGCAAACCGATATCAATTGACGAATGGGAAAAATTGGTCAAAGAGCTGAACATCAGCAGGTCCTCATTTTATGCCATGCGGAACAAGTTGCTGGGTGCTGGCGTACTCGAAGTGAGAAAAGGGGAATATCACACATCCGGGCAGTTCAGCAAGGATTTGGCAGATATGGCGCGATGGTGGTGGACCGTGATTCTGGAAAACTCGCCAGAAACACTATAGATTTGTGAGACTTTTTCTAAGCTCCGTCAACTCATCCATCCGTTTTTTAAGCGCTTCAAAATCTTTTTGAAGTGAGGGAGCCTTGGCGACCAGATTCTCGATTTTGCTGATCTCTCTACAGTATGGACCAAGTCTGCGACTTATTCGCGTCGCCTCCTCCACAGTAAGTGATTTTTTGCCGGCAAACTCTTTCTTGTAAATCGCATCTATTTTTGAATACAGGGATTTGATTTTTCCTGAAAGTTCGATTACATCCTTCTCCTGCAGAGTGAACCTGGTGCCATCAAAAGCGCTGTTCAATCCTTCCAATGCATCTACAATCGTCCGACCCGCGGAAGTCAATTCGATGTATTTGGTCCGTCCGCCGCGAGAAAACACAAGCAATCCGTATCGCTCCATTTTGGAGAGCGTGTTTGTGGTGTGCGCATACGTACTATCCACTTCTTTGGCGATAAGGGATATGTACGGTCTTTCATGTGCTGCAACTGCCTGCAGAATGCGGGCGGGTTTTTCCTGCAAGAACAGTTTTTTCGGGTTTTCCATGTAATCCAACTATATCATATAACTATTAATAGAATTTGGGTAGATTAGGGAGTACAAAGGGTGGCGAGTATAATATGATGTCTAGTAGGTTACGAAAGTACTTCGTTACGGGACTGGTTGTCCTGATACCCCTGGTGGCGACATCATATATACTGTGGATTTTGTTTGATTTATTGGATGGCATACTGCGGCCGTTGGTGACCGAAATCTTTGGCGTTTATATACCAGGTTTAAGCCTTGTGATTATGTTGCTATTGACATTATTGGTGGGATTTATCGCAAATTATACGATAGGAAAGAAGGGAGTGAAGCTTTTTGAAGAAAGTTTGTGCAGAATCCCAATGGTGAGAACGATTTATTTAGCCATAAAACAGGCAAGCGATATTTTATTCATGCAAAAAGAGGAATTTCAAAAAGTAGTTTTAGTAGAATATCCTCGGAGAGGTATATATGTGCTCGGTTTTGTTACAGGTAGCGGAGTAGAGGAGATTCAGGAGAAAACGTCAGAAGACGTCCTGAATCTGTTCGTGCCAACCGCGCCCAATCCCACTTCCGGGTTTTTACTGATGGTTCCGAAAAAAGATGTCATCGTACTGGACATGAGTGTCGAGGATGGGTTAAAAATGATTATTTCGGGTGGGTTGTTAGCCCCTACCAATGAGGGCAGATAGTGTCATACTCCCCCCACCAACTGGGCTAAAGCTTTTTTCGGGTCTGCCGCTTTAACAACGCCAGATGCCAGCAACACGCCTTTGGTGCCCAGGTCAAGCGCTGCCCTGACATCCTCGCCCTTTGAGATTCCAGCACCGCACAACACACCCACGTCTGGTGCTACATCCCAAACAGCCTTAACGGTCCCGCTTACTATCTCTGGATTCGCCTTGGATACGGGAATGCCTGAGCCTATCAATTCAGGCGGCTCCACAGCTACGAAATCCGGCTTGAGCGCAGCCACGGCCGAGGCTTTTGTTATGTCATTCGCACAAACGACAGAAATAAGCCCTGCTCTTCTCGCTGCATTGATGGCAGCCTCTATTTCTGGCAACTCCAGCTGCCGCTCTGAATGATTGATAAGGGCTCCAATCGCTCCGGCTTCCCTTACCGCCTCCGGCAGGACATGACCGGTATGACTTCCGGGTACGATTGCATCGATATGCTGCGCAAATACGGGGGCGCCTATGCTCGCAACCTGGTAAATATCTGAAAATTGCGGAACTGCTATTATTTCCGCATCGGTTTCGTCCCTCACTTCCCTGATTATTTTCCCCATCTGCAGGGCATTTTTACCCGTAGCCTCGGAGTATGTTTTGAAGTTTACGATGATTACTGGGGTTTTCATCAAAGTTCACCAGTGACCAGAAATATGTTTTAGAAATCCGTCATCACCCTGAACTGGTCGATTTCTTCCTTCATCAACTTAAGGAATCTCCTTGCCGCGCCCTCTATATCCTTGGCATTGGTGATCGCTCTGCCCACCACGATGATGTCAGCACCAGATTTTAACGCTTCTCCTGCATTTTCAGCGCGGATGCCGCCTGCTACTGCCACAAGCATCTTATCCGAAAGCGCCTTGATCTCCTTGATATCGCCCCATGCATATTTTATGCCATTGGACTCGACGTCGATTGCCCTGTGCAACTCCACTATATCTGGCTTGATGCTTAATTGCTCGAGCACTACCTTTGGATCCTGGACATTTAGCATGTCGACAACTGTATAGATTCCAGTTTTTCTTGCCTCTTTGGTCGCCTTCTCTATGGTCGGAATTGGCGCCAGCCCGGATATGACGACGGCATCTGCAGTAAGGTCCGCTGCCATCCTCGCCTCCAGATGTCCTGTATCGAGTGTCTTGAGGTCTGCAACGATGAATGCATCTGGCCGCACCTCACGTATTTTTGCAATTATATCCAAACCATACCGTTTAATCAAGGGAGTGCCCGCCTCAAGAATCAGGTGGTCGCTTTTTGGAAGTTCCTTAAGCACTTTTTTGGTGGACTCTAAACAGGGATTATCCAGTGCGACCTGCAAATATGGCGGATCCCATAATCTTGTAATCTTAAATCCCATAATCGGATGGATAGATCGGTCCTTTTCATAGATAACCTTGTCCATGGATGGGAACTTTTGCATGGCGCGTTCTATCGCCAGTTTTGTTGCACCGTAATTATAGCGATATATTTTGCTGTAGTCCTTCGCCTCGGGATGGATGAAAACGCCGACGATGATGACAAAATCCTCTGCCTTGTTTTTTGGTATTAACCCTTCTTCAACTGCGTCTGCCACAGCCTTTGCCACCGCGGTCTGTGCAGGTCCAAACACTTGCGCCGCCTGTTGCAGGTTTTTAACGGTAACCTTTGGAACTATCAGGGTAGCTGGCTTCGTTATCAGATTTGGCCGTATCACAGCAAGCAATGGCGTGTGTCCGACGGATAACTGAGACATCGCGTTGGCAAATGCAATTCCAACTGGACCCTCTTTGTCTCCCATCATCAAATCAATATGTGCAAGTTCGGGCTCAGTACCAATTAACGCTTCACTTAATAAATACAAAACTACACCTCGCATTCAAGATACGTCGAAACAGTATATATCCTTTTTTAATGTATCTCCAATAATTATATGACCAATAATTTACATGAATCAATGGTTAGGGAAGAGATACTATGACTGCAACGAAAAGAACATACGATCGGCTGGCAATTCTGTATGACCTTGATGATGCGATGTTTTTTGGACTGAAACAAATGTGGCGCAAGAAGATCATAGATGATTTAAACGTCGAAAAGGGGCAATTCATCCTGGACATCGCAACAGGAACGGGCAGGGCAGCGAAAATACTTTCAAAGCGGGCGGAACATGCACAGATAGTCGCCATCGATTTCTCCAAAAGCATGATGGATATTGCGCGGATCCGAAATTGGAATAGAGATAACATAGCATTCATACTATGCGATGCAGCCCATCTGCCATTCAAAGATGGGATATTTGATGCAGCGAGCTGCATGTGCGGAATGGATACGGTCGATGATCCCGGGGGCGTGATATCGGAGGCAACGCGGGTTTTGAAGAAGAAGAAACGATTCGGGATGATGTACTTTAGAAAACCCAAGGGATGGGTCAAATACATATTTGCCCCCCTCATGAAGTATTACAATATAGTCTGGAAGACAGGATATGTTGATTTATCAACGATTATTGCAGGCCAACCCCTGACGATAATTAAAAATCGTGACTTGATACTGGCTGATGCACTGGTAGTGGAGAAGAAATAATGCCGGGAGCGCGATTCGAACGCGCGGTCTTCAGATTATGAGTCTGACGCCTTAACCAACTAGGCCATCCCGGCTCCATCGATTATCTCCTCAGACTACATATAATTATTAAACTATGTTTCCGAAAGATTTATAGAATCTAAGATATATAAATATCTTAATCAAGCGAGAGTGAGATGTGTGAAAGAATTAATTGTACCAGGATTAGATGAGAAAGATGAGGAGTTTGCCGACATTTTAGTAAACATAGGGTTGAAAAGAAATGTCGCAAAGACGTTAGTATATCTGGCAAACGTAGACGAGGCAACGTCCAGACACATAGAGATGGGCGCGTACCTTAGACAACCCGAGGTGAGCATCGCGATGCGAAAACTCATGGAAAAGAATTGGGTGGACGTGCGCGACATCAAGAAGAAAGGCAAAGGCAGACCTTTGAAATGTTATAAATTGGCCTTTTCGGTTCAGGATATCATCTCAAATCTTGAGGATATGAAACGGATGCAGGCAGAGAACGACCTGAAAAACATCCGTAAGCTTCGAGATATGTGTAGTTCGCAGTTTAAATCATAAAGGTCGCCAAAATGTTCCTCAAAGTCGTTGCATTATCGCTTCAGGACACGCAGTCCGCCCCTCCCTCCGACATGAACTTCATCTACATTTGTGAAAATGCCGTGCTCGAGAATACCTGGAATGGATGAAAGCTCTTCGCCCAATTTTTGAGGGTCCAATATCTCTCCAAAATCTGCATCGATTATGAAATTGCCATTATCGGTAATTATCGGCCCATCTTTTTTCTGCGCCAACCGCAAGCGGGGAGTTCCATCCAATTTTGCCACTTGGAACTCTACTAATTTTCGTGCGTATGGCATCACTTCCAGCGGAACGGGACAATTCAATATGTCCACGATTTTTCCCTCGTCGACCGCTATCACAAATCTTGTTGCAGAATATGCCACGATTTTTTCGCGTGTATGTGCAGCGCCTCTGCCCTTAACCAAATTCAACTTTGGGTCGACCTGATCTGCCCCATCTATCGCGATATCAAGTGATGGGTGCGCCCATAAAGAGGTGAGCGGAATTCCTGCCCGTATCGCCAGCATTTCGGTTTGATAGGATGTAGGAACTGCAACGATGTTCAAGCCACCATGGACCAATTCACCCAATCGTTGAATCACATGGGCAACAGTCGAACCGGTACCCAGCCCTATTGCCATGCCATCTTTAACCAGTTCCGCCGCGGATTTTCCTGCTATTTTTTTCCGTCATCCACTTTCATAATAACTAAATTATCCCAATCGATGAAAAAACTTGCCATGACAAAAGATTTTAATGGTGCGGTAGAAAGTGTTGTGGAGGTAATCATGACCAAAGTACTCGTGACATATTATTCGAAGACCGGAAACACTGAAAAACTCGCAATAGCAGTGTCGGAGGGTGTTAAGGATGCTGGCGGAATAGTAGCGCTGAAGAGTGTGAACGAAGTCGATGTCGCAGAATTGCCAATATATGACGGGATCGTCATCGGCTCCCCTGTCTATTTTGGCACCATGGCGGCAGAGGTAAAGAAATTGATAGACGAATCTATCAGCGTCCGCAGGAAACTCGAGGGCAAAGTCGGGGCAGCGTTCGTCACATCCAGGCACCGAACAGGGGGCAAGGAGACGGCGTTATTGTCCATCCTGGAGGCAATGCTGGTGCACGGAATGGTCATCATCGGCGACCCCATAGAAACTGGAGGGCATTACGGTGCAGCCGGAGATGGCATAGATGTGGATGAACAGGCACAAAAAGAGGCGCGCGGCCTCGGAAGGCGAGTTGTAGAGGTCGCAGAGAAGCTATCGAAATGAGAATATTAGTCGCAGAGTTTGCAGTGGGCACCGGGCTGACGGGGCCCATCTTCTTTGAGGGGCGTGCCATGTTGAATACTCTGGTGAGGAGTTTCAGGCGCATTGGCCACACGGTCGTAACGCCCACGGGCGACTTCGAACGTGGCATTGAGGGCGCTTCAAAGGATTGCGATGCAGGGCTCATCATCGCGCCAGATGACGTCCTCCCTGAATTTACCCGCATCATCGAAGACAACACGGTTAACCTCGGATGTTCGTCCAGCGTGGTGAGATTGTGCGCCGATAAGCTGAGGACGTCGGAAAGATTATCGCGCGCCGGTGTTTCAGTTCCCAGAATCGATCCAGATGACTGCCCCGGATACGTTATAAAGCCAAGATACGGCTGCGCATCCGAAGACGTCTTCGTGGTCTCGGATTTCGTGCAAAAAGAGGGTTGCATTACCACTGAATTTATAGGAGGTGAACATCTGAGCGTCAGTCTCATCATCGGCAGTTCCGCGCTTCCATTGACCGTTAACAAACAATTGGTCGAAATCGACCATAGAATTCAATACGTGGGGGGAATTGTTCCTCACCGCATCCCCCGATGGAAAGAGGTTATAAATACTGCAGTAAAAAGCGCCCGGATATTGGGCTGTAAGGGATATATGGGAGTGGACATCGTCCTGGATGACAAACCATATGTCGTAGATGTGAACCCGAGGCCGACCACATCGATCGTCGGCGTGAGCAGAGTCGTCGATCGTGAAATCGCAGACCTGATACTGAGGGCGCGGTTCAGCGAGCTGCCAGATGACGTCCAGATTAACGGCTCATATTCGTTTACAAAAAGAGAGCTGGAGGCATTATGATCATAGGCATTGACGTCGGCGGAGCCAACACAAAAATATCCTCGGCAGATGGTTCAATCGCGGAGTCTTATTACCTGCCCCTCTGGAAAAAGAAGGATATTAAATCCCTGCTTGAAGGCAGGCGATCCAAGTACACCGGTGCAGACGCTGTCGGTGTAGTGATGACAGGCGAACTCTCTGATTGCTTTGCGTCCAAGGACCATGGAGTTCGATTTATCGCAGATGCCATTCTCTCCGTGTTCAATGATGTCCATTTTCTCGATGCAAACGGCACTTTTGTATCCAGCGTCTCAGAAGCTATAGCAGCGACAAATTGGGTAGCATCCGCCAATTTAATCGGTACCGAGTTCCCCGACGCTTTATTTATGGATATAGGAAGCACTACCAGTGATATAATACCAATAGTGGATGGGGTTCCCAGGGCTGCCAGGACCGATTTTGAACGGCTGAAGCGAAATGAGTTGGTGTATTCCGGCATTCTAAGGACGAATGTCGCCACTATATTGGATCGAGTAATGCTGGATGGACCTAGTGTATGCAGGATATCCTCTGAGCTATTCGCAATAACTGCAGATGTATATTCGGTTCTTGGCGACATATCAGAAGCTGATTATACCTGTGAGACGCCTGACGGTGCTGGCAGGGACGTCGAATCTGCGATGCGCAGACTCGCTAGAGTCGTTTGTTGCGACATGAAGGAAATATGCAATGAAGAACTGGCGCAGATCGCCAAGCAGATAAAAGAGCGTCAGGTTCAGAATCTGGTAGATGCCGCTCTCGAAGTATGTGAAAGATTTGACTGCGGAGTCATCATCGCCGGAGGTTTGGGAGAATTTCTCGTAGAGGATGTTGCGCGGCGACTGGGCCTGAAACATATCAGCCTATCAAATCGATACGGGAAGGGGATTTCTTCGATTTTTCCAGCGTATGCTGTAGCCAGACTGTTGGAGGCGCCTCGAAGAGTTGTTCCCTAATTAGAAATTTTCGATGCCATGATCGCAACATGGGCAAATCTTAAATATATGTTAAGTAAATTACTGATGGGAGTTGAATCTAGGTGTCCCATCCCCTCAGATATGCCCTAGATTCGCTCCTCATTCCATTTTGAAATGTGCCCGTTTTAAGAGGAAATAGTTTAAGACGTTCCCCTTTTTATATTGTATGAACTATAAGCATGAGGAGGAAACAAATAATGATGCCAAAAAAAGCAGAGAATTGTATATCGTGCGCGGTGAAATTAACGGGCACTGGGTTTACTAGATTTCCATGTCCAGATTGTGGGGAAGTGATCGGTAGATGTGCAAAGTGTCGAGGGCAGAGCAATCCATACAAATGCCCCAAATGTGGATTCATAGGACCGTGAAATATGGGAAAAGTAGCAGCAAAAATCAAAATAATGCCTCAAAGTATAGAAACCGACCTTGAAAGACTTAAGGGAAATATCAAAGCCACCATGCCAGACGGTGCAAAGTTGTACGGAATCACAGAGGAGGCGATAGCATTTGGACTCAAGGCGCTAATAGCAACAGTGATCATAGATGATGTAGAAGGCGGAACTGAAAAGATAGAGGAGATGTTTGCCAAATTAGATGGTGTAAAAAGCATACAGGTCATAGGCCTGGGCCTAATTTGATATCATGCCGCTGAGACGGCAGTGGCAAGACAAAACGTGGGGCTCGTAGATCAGGGGTAGATCGTTACGTTCGCAACGTAAAGGCCGCGGGTTCGAATCCCGCCGAGTCCATAATATGTTCGCTTTTGAAAGGAGAGGCATTGATAGCGAATGCATTTAATTATCCATATTCTTAATGCCGGCAATTCTCCTCATATTGCTGGGTATTGAAAATCTTATTAATACTGATACCCTCTCGAGGATAATAATTCAAACTCCATACTACGAACGGCATAAAGAGGATAAGGACATCATTATCAACTTGGGTTTTTTCCTGGTATAGTCATCGGACTAAATCAGGATATTTTATTAGGTGGCGATTATGGTCCATTTTGGCAGGGTGCTCAACATCCCATATGATGAAATGGTCACCTACACGCTGTTCAGCTCATATAAGAATCTTGGCCTTACCGCAACAACATCTTTAATCCTATTCGGTACCAAGGCAGCAGTTCCTGCGGCGATTTGCATATTGTTGGAGGTCCTGATGTTCATCTATTATTCCGTCTTGATGAGTCCAAGTGAAGACGAAACCAGAAGGATTGAGTTAAATTCGTAAGTTTTATGGTTACAACCGCTATTCATTTCTAAATATCATATATATATATAACTATATAACAAAAACAAAAATGGAATGGAGCATATGTCAATATTAGAATCATCAGTCAAGATTGAAAATGTAGTAGCATCTATGCAGCTCGCTGACGAGTTTGGTTTGGAGCGGATCAGTACAAAACTGGATAATGCCGAATATGACAGGAAAAAATTCCCAGGACTCGTATATCGAGTTGAAAACCCCAAAGCAGCCTTTTTGATATTCAAGTCAGGGAAGGTAAATTGTACTGGCGCACGAAGGGTAGAGGATGTGAAAAAAGCGGCCGAGGGGCTTACTGCAGAGTTGCGCAAGATAGGGCTTACTATCAGAGATAACCCAAAAATTGTGGTTCAAAATATCGTCGCATCTGCTGACCTGGGCACGGAACTGAACCTCAACGCGATCGCCATCGGACTCGGTTTAGAGAATATCGAATATGAACCGGAGG
>JAJOKI010000066.1 GCA_021129915.1 Methanocellales archaeon
TACCTCTGCATCGATCTTTTTGAGCTCTGCATAAACATCTCTCGCCTTGCCAATTTCGGCGTTCACAAACGTAAATGTCTTTACCATTCTTTTCACCTCCTTATTTCTCGCTCAATATCATTCTAAGGCTTGGTATAGCTATTATCATCGACACTGCAATTAATATCCAGCCCAATAATCGCCAATCGAGCTGCGGTAGATAAATTGCTAGGAGCGCTCCGAAACCTATACCAAATATAACCTTTTATTATCTCCTTTTCCATTTTTAAGAACGTCATAAAACGGTTTTATTTGCCAACGACATAAATAGCGCCCCAAGCCACCAGAGATTGAGGGCACCAATTTAACAATCGGCATTCTGCCAACCACACATTTTTCACCTCCCTTTACCAACTCTTTTTTTATCGGATAAATGTTTGCGCAAGCTATTTGTGATCAGATAACGCTCTAAAGATTGACATAAACATGAATCCTACTCACATTGCACGATGCGCCCAAATCGCCATGCTCTTGGAAGTATCAGCCACGCCAAAGCCCGGGAACGTCGACAGGGACCATGATTTTGCTGACCTTAGATATGAACATTTTTTGGCTTCTGCGATTGGCGTTAAAGATGTGTTCGAGAGGGCTGCTATGAGCGATAATAAAGTCGGGTCGCTGATCAAGGATGCCGTCGAGGAAAGTACAAAGTGGAGTGGGGGCAGAAACACCCATTTCGGCACGTTTCTTCTACTGGTTCCGCTGATAGTGGCAGCTGGCAAAGGTGATGTCTATACAGCAAATGATATCGTGCACAATACCACCGCCGAAGATGCTGTCGAGTTTTATAAGGCATTCAAATGCGTTGATGTATATTTGGGGGACATTGACGACCTGAGCGTGAAAGACGCAACTTCGATCGACGAAATTAGGAGGAGAGGATTGACGCTGTATGATATTATGCAGATATCTGCCGAGCGCGATGGAATCGCGCAGGAATGGGTGTGCGATTTTTCAAGGACGTTCGCAGGTGCCAGGATGCTAACGAAAAAAGCAGAGGATATGAGCATGAACGATGCCATTGTACATACTTATCTCGCGCTTCTCGCCGAGCGGCCCGATGCCCTTGTTCAGAAGAAGTTTGACCTATCAGTGGCAGAAGAGGTTAGTAGAGAAGCGTCTGCGGTGCTGAAGGAAAAAAATATAGATGCCATACGCCGATTTGATGATAAATTGGTCCAGAAGAGGATAAATCCCGGCACCACTGCCGACATCGTGGCAGCCTCTTTGTTCGTGCATCTTTTAGAAGGTGATGAAATTGCATAATTTTGGTATACAGGATGGCATATCAGAGGTCATTGCTACCACAATATCGAAGGAGGGGGAACTAAATGCTGCGCCGATTGGCATAATCTCGGATGACATCACGCACGTGAGATTGTATCCTGATACGCACACATATTCGAACATCAGGGCGACGAAAAAACTTGTCGCAAATGTCGTTAGTGATCCGCTTTTATTTGTGTTATCTGCACTGGGAGATTTAGGCGAGAGGGAGTTCTATGTGGTCGATGGGTTGCCGGTACTGAGGTGTGCAGACGTCTGGGCATTATTTAAGTGCGAGGAGGATAGACAAGACAGCTCTTTGATACATTTGCATCTCATAAGGGGCAAGGTCATTCGAAAGAGCGTACGGGCGATAAACAGGGGGACTAACGCCGTAATCGAGGCGACGGTACATGCCACACGCTACGCAGCTACAAAGGACGGGAAGTACCTTAAGTGGATTGAGCATTACGAGGATGTCGTGAGAAAATGCGGCGGGGCGCGCGAAAAAGAGGCGATGAAAAAGTTGAGGGAGTTCTTGAAGGAGTAGACATGGAGAGCCCTTGTTTAGTATAGATGATGCGATAATCGCCTATGCGGTGATAGAGAAGTTTCCAATTGCTGAAGCCACACTCTTGTCCAATTTTTTATATCACGAACAACTGACGATTTATACTCGATCCATCACTTGAAATGATTTCGTCATCTTTATCATTCAAACGGATAGTCAGCGGATTCTCGAAGATATGACTTTATCGCCTTGCGAATGATGTATGTCTTAGAGCGCTCTGTAGCATTAGCTAGATTCTCCAGCTCATGCACGATTTCATCAGGTAGCCAAACCGAAACAGCGGTAGAAGTGCAAATTGTAATTGCGGATAACATGATTGATGTAAAACTCCTGATAGGGACGAGGAAGTCACTGATGGAAGGCGCCCGTGGTCAACGATTGCGTATAACGATATATTAACGCAATATGTTAATACTGCTTAACATCTCCAGATGCTCTGCGCAGCCTGTCCATAATTGCCCTGCCCAATCCAACCTCTGGAACGGACTCGGCATAAATGATGTCCAAACCCGCTGCATCTAACCTGTGAAGCTGGGTAAAGAAATTCGCCGCCGCCTCCCGCAAATCCCCGCGAGAGGAAAGAACTTCTACCACCTCATAGGGCAATTTCTCTTTTGGGTGCATAAACGCCAATAGCCCTACTTTTTTTGGAATTTCAACATTTGGAAATTCAAACTCCGCCTCTTTTAGAATCTTGATGGGGGTTCGCGGCGAGTAGTGGCGGGGCAACTGTCCGGGTGAACGTGGCTTTGAATAATCGGTCGTGGAAAGTTTTACCTTGCCTATCACCGCCTCCACCTCTTCAAGGGATAGTCCGCCTGGTCTAAGGATAAGGGGTTCAGCCTCAGTGAGGTCTATGACCGTGGATTCCACGCCAATAGGACATTTTCCACCATCCAGTATCATATCCACCTTTTCCCCTATCTGCTCCCTAACATGCCCTGCAGTCGTTGGGCTTAAATAGCCAAAAGGGTTGGCGCTTGGAGCAGCTATGGGCGCCCCCGCCTCTTTGATAAGGTTTAAAGCCACTGGATGTGCCGGCATCCGTATAGCCACCGTTGAAAGACCAGCGGTTACGATATCGGACACGACTTTTGATTTGGGCAGTATTATGGTAAGCGGCCCTGGCCAGAACCTTTCAATGAGTTTTTCAGCCTTTTTATTTGGCGAATGGCATAAGTGTTCGACCTCGAAAAAATCCGCTATATGCACTATCAGCGGATCGAATCGAGGCCTGTTCTTCACCTCAAATATCCGGGCAACCGCCTGCGGATTCAACGCATCGGCTCCAAGTCCATATACCGTCTCTGTGGGAAAAGCTACTAAGCCGCCCTTTCGTATGATATCGCCCGCGTCCTGTAGGGCTTTTGGTGTAGCCTTAACGACGTTTGTCATATCTTTAGAGCCTCTTCTATATCCTTCAATAACTCCTTCAAAGGGGGCAGGTCTTTAAACCACGTCCTTTGGGTCACCTCATTTGTGACGGCGCAATAAACCTGAGAAATCAGAAGTTTTAACATTTCGGGAAGCGGCTCCGGATTAAGCTCACACATCTCCCTCCAATGTTGCCTGTCCTTCTTTTTAGCCTTCTCAACCGCATGGTGCCACTCTGTCTTGCGGTAGTAAACTCGAGCTATCTCCTTGCTGACAGGGATTCCATCGAATGTGAAGCGGCACTCATCCAGGGTTCCAAGGACGTCGACCAGCATAAAACATCGTTTTAAATCAAAACCAAATTCTAGTTTTCCATCTTCGTTCACCAGCCCAATCTTTGAAAACTCCTTTGTGATGAGGTCGTTGACACCGATCGCAATCCGCTCCATCTCGAGCATTTCGTCGTCACTCAGACCTGCTATACAGCGGGCTTCTTCACGAGCGAGATATCTATCCGTTATCTCCAATTTGGTAGAATAATCTATGAAAGGAGAATCCAATTCCTGGTTGGGCAGGGGCGTGATGGAAAGATTTAGGTCAGCAGGGCATATTTCTCCATCTTTGAGGCGCCTGAAAACGCTGCTTCCCGTGGGCAAAAAATTTCTGTAGATTACCTCAAGAGGTATCAGAAAGCCGCCTTTTTCTTCCCGGTAAACAGAATAATCATAATCAGTGTCCTGGAGTTTGGGTTTTATCACGCGCAGGAGCTTGATTTCGATTTTATTTATTGGCCTCTTGACATCCGAAAGCCCTTTCACCTCGCCATCTTCCACAAGACCCATGTAATGAGTGGAAATACCCATCTCCTCAAGTTTTTCAAAAAAATAGGCGCCCAAAAGAGTGGTCGCCTCTCCTTTATATGGTATATGGTCGGGCATCCCTCCCCAATCAAAGACCGAATATCTATCTGAAAAATGAAACCTTCCTATACCCATCCTCTCTTTTGTCGGCTCCCTCAGAACTTCTAGATCTTTCACGCTCCCCAATCCAAATCACCTCCCACTTATCTCACTTTAAACCCGACACCGAGCTCATTCGCGATCCTCTCACACTCTACTATGTTCGCATATCCCCCAACGACGCTCACCCGTACTTCTGGAATATGTTCTTTGCACTCTTTGATGAACTCGATGATTTTTTCATATGTTGCCCTCCCAAACTTTGGTCTGCACATCTCAAAGTATTTCTTTGAGTTCTCCGCATTCATGCTTATGGAAATGGAATCCACTCCGGCGTCTTTAAGCTCTTTTGCCACATTTCGAGTGGGGTAGAGCAATTTAGCCTGTCCATTGGTGTTCACCCTTAACTTTATGTTAGGATGGCTCTTTTTAACCTCACCTGTCACTTCCAATATGGTATCCAATCTAATCAATGGCTCCCCATAGCCGCAAAAGACGATTTCTTCGTCCGTAACGCCATCAAGTTCTTTGGATAACTCTCTGAAAATCACATCCGCTGAAGCCTCGCTTTGTAGCCAGAGATCATAACCACCTATTCCTCTTGTAAATTTCCTGACGCAAAAAACACAATCGTTGGTGCACTCATTTGTTATGTTCAGATATAATGAATGCTTGTATCTATAAACAACCGCACCTTTAGCCGACGCTGCTATCATAGATGGTTCTTCCCCCGCACATGACTCTCCAAACATTTCTCGCATCCGCCCTATGAACGATCGCCGAGACCACATCGCCCAATGGGCTCATATTTCTATGTGGTCTGAGGAATAGGAGGTCAGCCTGTTTTCCCTCCAGTATCACGCCTGAGTCCATGCCCAATATCCTTGCTGGGTTCAAGGTGACCATTCTAAGTATATCTTTCGCTGAGATCGTCCCTGGGTCTCTGTGAACATGGCTGATGATTCTCGAGAGGAACTCCATCTCCCGAAAAAGGTCGGGTGAGTTTAACATGACGTTGTCAGTCCCCAGAGCGACCAAGACCCCCTTCTCCAGAAAATCCATGATGGGCGGCACCCCAACCCCGAGGAGGGCGTTGCAACGGGGACAACATATTATGGGAATGCTTTTTTTGACGATATACCCTATGTCATCTTCAAACGGGTTGGTCACGTGTACAAGAAAACCGGGATCTAACTTCACAGCTCGCTCAACCTCTGTTTTTCCCGTCAGCGCAAGAGAACGCTGCTGTGAGGGTATGTGCTCTGCGGCATGGAGCGCCAGAGGCAGTCCCAAGTCTGCAATCTTTTCGAGCGTGGCGTCTGAAAACTCTCCCACGCCGCTCAGCCCGATTCCGTCGCATTCCCTGGCATGCTCATGTACATCATCGACGATAGAGGGATTGAGTTTATTTGTAGCTACGTCATCATCCATCTGCACCATGGTGGGCTCATAATATATTTTCGCTTCCTTATTCGCCTGTTTGGACAACGCGGGGTCATTCGAGAACTCGCAAAAAGAGGTTATCCCGTTGGACATCATCTCACGAACAGCATCGCAAGCCGCAGCAACGAGTTTTTCTTTTGGCGTGCTCCTCAGGATTTTCTGCTTGTATCCATAAGGAGGTCTTACCAGCTCCTCCAGCGCCATCCCTATGCCGCTCTCCTTTGCAACGGAATCGAGAATATGGACGTGAGCATTGATGAGTCCTGGTATTATTATGCAGTTCTCTGCATCCAGATCGCCTCTGATGCTGCCCTCGCCAACTTCAGAGATCAACCCATCTTCGACCTTGATGTACCCGCGGATCAGCTCGAAGTCCGCGCCATAAAGAATTCTCGCGTTGTGGATTATCATTATAGGTTGGTAGTACAGTTTATCATTAATAAAAAGTAGGATAAACAAATTTATGCATCATTAATCTGGAAGTATGATGAAGGGCTTGACGGGTGGGGGGGATTGTGGTTCTAGAAGAAACAAAAACAGAATAGATTAGACGTCTAAAAGTCTGCCGGGGAGTATGGGGGGGATTATGACAGGCACAAATTTATATCAAGAATCAGAGAATTGAAAATGCCTTGATTCGTCTCGCGTGTGCTTGCAAATTTCTTGATATTTGAGAGCGGGGAGCAAGAGGCACACATAGAAAAATTCGGCTTCCCTTAGCTCCACTTGAGAGCATACAATACCGATAGACCACCCGGGGGAAATACTTATGTTCGTTCAGATATAGATGTTTTCTACAAGGCCAAGGTTTGAGTAACGGGAGTGGTTATGGGGGATGAAAGCGTCAAATCTTTCAGTTTTGGAGCATGGTGGACATGGTTATCAGAATTATTGAGCGAATTATATCGGCTTTAAGGAGCAAATTACAGGAGGGGGTGCAAAGTGGCAGTTGTCACAAAAAGAAAAGTTTTAATATGTAATTGTTCTAATGTTCTTTCAGTATACTATCGTGAATGGAGGTAATTAAAAATGACAACAAAGACGGGTGTTGAGGAAGGGAAATATAAATTATTCGACATGTCGGTTCCATATCAACATTTTGCGCTAGCGATAGGCACGTTTTTATGTATAATCACTGGGCTGATTCTACTTTTCGCTGGTGGAGTCTATGGATTCGTTCCGGGTCTTGCTGGCAAGTTTGCGGGATATTTGAATGATCCTATACTAATATTAATTCACTATATTGGCGGAGTAGCTATCATTGGCGTGGGAGTCTATCATGTGGTGTGTGTAGCAAAGGGTTGGGACTCGATATTTACGCCGAAGGCCGAGAACATCGGAGAGGGTCCCAGCATCAAAAATATCCTGGCCAAGTCGACCCATATAAAGAGAGCGGAGTATGATCTAGCACTCCAGACCTACGCATTCGTGATACTATTCATCATGATCATCGTTACGGGCATCATAAAGGTATTCAAGGTCCAGCTCCTCACCATCATAACGCCTCTTGAATTTGCCCACAACGTAATTTTTATGTCCAGCGTGCTCCACGGCATAGCAACTGTTCTTCTGATACCGGTCCTCATATGGCACATAGTAGACTCCGTGACCGCTGTCACTTGAAAAAGGACATATAATATTACACATATAATACGCGTCTGAAACGTTTTCTGGATGAAAAGTTCCCCCTTTGACGTAAAATTCTGGGCTTGATAGCCCACATATAAATGGAGTATTATGAGTTGTGACTTTTTACTGAACAAAATGTATTTGTCTAATGGGTATAATATTTTGTGGGGTAAAGGCTATTAACAGGAGGTAAAGATGACAAGAATTCTCGTGGCAGGCGTTGGGAACAAGTATATGGGTGATGATGGTTTCGGTCCAAGGGTCATCGAGACGCTGATGATGAGAGATTTGCCCGAGGACGTCGAGGTTAGAGATGTCGGACTCTGTGGCGTGACACTCGCACCAGACCTTGGTGACTATGAGTTTGTCGTCTTTGTTGACGCTGTCAAGAAAGGAGGGAGGCCCGGGACGATTTATCGAAGAGAAATTGATGCCAGAGAGGTGGAAAAACTAAAGCCCGAAGATGCGAGGAGTTCTTTTCCCATCAGTATTCATGAAACCAAGTTAGAAGACCTCCTTCTCGTCGCTAAAGCGATTGGTACACTACCCCCTATGGTTGTCGTTGTTGGCTGCGAGGTTGTGAAGATCGTCCCAAGTGATGCATTAAGCCAGGAAGTCGAGGCTGCTGTCCATATGGCGGTTGAGCTCATTTTAAAGGAGGTTACAGCGGCACTGCAAACGGGAGTAGCTCGTGTTTAACTATTGTTTTGCCCATATGGACGTGAACTGCACACCCTGCGCAAGGGTCAAAGCTTCTTATGACTCTAACGACGTCAACGCCTTTCCATCCTTCAGGATCGCCGACTTCGGTGATCGGTGTCTGTATGAGGGCTTGTTCGTAGGGTCCAGGATTGCCTTTAGGGTCTCTGGGAGATGCATTCCATGTCGTTGGTGCATGATACTGATAGTTGTGAATGACTCCGTTCTTCATCACGCACCAATGTTGACAGGAACCACGCATAGCTTCAACCAGACCAACACCTATGCCTTCCTTGGGCTTTTTGTAGGGCGTCCATACCGCCGCCTTGCCGTCCTTCAGGAGTTCTAAAGATTTCATTACCATCTTCAGCATGCAAGACGCAGAGTATGCGTGATAATATGCCCGAGCTCTGATCCTTTCCACGACATTTGGCTTCTCTGGAATCTTCCACTCAAATTTCATCTTCTCCGAGTACTTGAAACCAGGAATAACAGCCGCAGGTAGTTCGAACTTGATGCTCTTACCCGTGGATTCGGGAACAAGTTTAGCCTTTGCGGTCGCCCACATCCTCGCGAGTGCTCCAAATTCGATGTTGTGGTCCTCGCCGTCTCCCTTCCAGTGCCACCATCTTGGTGAGGTAACCCAGGAGTATGCAGAATCCCATTTTCCATATTCGCCAGGTTTTGGAATCGTGCGCTTGTTCCATGAATGTTCAAGGGCTATGGTATTGCCCAACGGGTCGGTTTCGATTTCTTGCTCCCACTCACTCGAATACCAACTACTCCCGATGAATTCACGAACGCCGACATTGTACTCAACGAGGTCTGTTGTGACGAGTTTACCATCGAGTATGACTCCTGGAGATACCATCCTCTTGCGACCCCAGTCCGTCATCTCGCCATAGTCGGCAGAATACGCCTCTGGACTGTCATAGACGCCTACAGAGCCAAGGTTTGCCTCTCTCACACCTACGTCCCCATACCCTTGCTCAAGGACGAAATCGAGTAGGTCGTCAGTAGCTGTAACCAGTTCCTTCGTGAAGGCTACATTCCTCATGAGAAGCGTGAGATAAGATTGAATGTCCGATGCTGATAGGTTTGCTTTGGCAACTCCCCCAGGAACAAAAGTGTGGACGTGTGGGTGCCTTGCGCCGAAGATTGCGGCCATATTGTGCCCATCCTTTTGGACAAGAAGAGCCCTCAGGTAAAGCTCGCCTGCCAGTGGATTGAGTGCGGTCATGATCTCGGCGATTGTTTCAAAGCCATGAACATCGGATCCCGATGCCTTTGTCGCTTGCGCTTCTTTCCACCACTCGGGGTTAAACTTCTTTACGGCAACCTCGCTGTAATCAGGCCCTACAAGATTAATAACACCTACCACTGAATCGTATAACTGCTCTGCACCATGGACGAAATTTCTAAGAGCGGTGCCCATGGGCGGTGGAGATACCCCATATACCTGGTCAGCGGCTATGACTGAGGCGAGGGCGTGAGGAACAGGGCAAACACCACAACACCGTTGCGTAATCATGACTGCATCAGATGGCTCCCTTCCAACGAGAATGATTTCAAGACCCCTAAACGCCGGGCTGTATGCGTATGCATCGGTAATTTTTCTTGTGTTAGTGTCCACCTTCACGTGCGCGCCGAGATGTCCTTCAATTCTCGTTACGGGTTCAATTGTAATTTCCTTCATCATGCCTTCCTCCTTCATCATATCTTCCTCCTTTTAGCAGCTGCAAGGGCAAACTTCATGTGTCCCCCCAAACCATGTAAGAAGTTCGTGAGGTATGCTATCGGGGGTGCATCAGCGAAGAATGGCGACGTGGGCTGGTCAGGGAAGTTAGGATCGGCACATCCAATGCATGGAGAGCCCGTTTGCATGCAACCTCCATGTCCATCCATCCACATCGATGGGGCGTTACAGTTGGTGATGAGACCTTTACAACCGACAAGACCGAGGCAACCTTTCTCTCCGAAACCATGGGCGGCAACGCCCCCTGTGTAGAACCCACATATTGAACAGTTTTCATGGACGGTGTTGCCATACATATAAACAGGTCGATGCAATTTGTCAAGCTCTGGAAGTGGTGCCACCCCTCTCGCAGCCAAGACAGCGTGACCTAAGACCTGTACGATGTTGTCAGGTCTGGGCGGACAGCCAGGTATACAGATGACAGGAAGACCAAGCCCCCCTTTCCACCCCTTTCCCAAATAGTCCAGGAGTCCCTTCGAACCTGTTGGGTTGGGCTTACCACTGGGTATGCCGCCATAAGCGGCACATGTTCCAACGGCTACAGCCGCAGCACACTTCTCCGACAATCGGTCTATAACCTCATCAAGCATGAGAACGTTATGCTCATACTCGCCAATAACGCAGTAAACGCCGGGCTTTGCCCTTGCCTCATCGGGAATCGCTCCCTCAACAATCAATACAAATGGGTCATACTTTCCTTCCATTGCATCAACGAGAACCTTTGCTGCATCATCTCCCCACTCAAACATAAAGGTTGGATGGAAAACAAGCTTCAGCCCTCCAAGCCCCGGAATAGCCCCCGTTACGACATCGATTAGCGTGGGGTTGCTTGCCTGTTTGACAGAAATGGCACAGCCAGCACAGTCCTGACCTTCAAGCCATATTAAATTTATTTCTTCCAATGCCATATCATACACCCTCCTACAAAGATGTTAGACTACAGTATTAAATAAAGCTTTCGATTTTGGACGAATCCGCCAACTTCAGAGATCAGCCCATCTTCGACCTTGATGTACCCGCGGATCAGCTCGAAGTCCGCGCCATAAAGA
>JAJOKI010000096.1 GCA_021129915.1 Methanocellales archaeon
AAAAAGTTGATTAAAAGTGTGCTACGCCCGCTCGCAAAGCTCGCGCGGTAGCACTATAAGCGGGGGTTGCCAAGTCAGGTCAAATCCGAGATTTAATCTGCCTCAATTCGCAGGCGAATCTCAGTGACTAAAGGCGCAGCGTTCAGGGCGCTGTCTCGCAGGAGTTCGTGAGTTCAAATCTCACCCCCCGCATTCTCAACTGCAATAACTTCAAATAAAATAGAAACCGTAGTCATGAAGAGCGGGGGTAGCCAAGCCAGGCCAATAACCTTTTTAACAAAAAGGTTGGCTATAGGCGCAGGACTTAAGATCCTGTTCCGAAGGGATTCGTGAGTTCAAATCTCACCCCCCGCATACAACCGCATAGGAGGATAGCATCAAATATCTTCGACGCCCCGGTGGCTTAGTGGTATAGCGCGTCCTTGGTACAACTCTACCTGGCCAAAAAGGTACAAACAAACAGGACGAGGTCGCGAGTTCAAATCTCGCCCGGGGCTTTTATGACCTGTCGAGCATAGCGAGATAGGTCGTTCTGATGACCGACTAAATCAATAGATTTAGACGGAGTGGCTATTCTTTTGAATCGCCACATCAACCTGTCTGCAGGTTGGTTGCAAATCTCGCCCGGGGCTTTTATTTATGCAAGTAGCAATATGACAGTCATCGCTAAAGATGTTATTATGATCATGCTGCTTCCGATGATAACGTGTTTTGTAAACTCCCTGTTGCCAGCTACTCCAGCCAGTCCAATTCGCCAATTGCCATGAAAATATCGCGCAGATGAATAAATTGCGCATACACATTGCAACATTCGATAGAATTACCGCTGCAGTGGCAAAGAAATGCGATGCCAGCTCACATACAACCGCCGTGCTGTTTGCCAGGCTGCCAAAAAAGCCCGTATATGTGATTCCGCGGCTTGATGAAGCCAAAAGCCGAAATCAACATGATCATCAACCAGATGGTTCTGGGATAGATGGATATGAACGCCGATAATATCACGACGAAGACCGCACCCACTACAACCAGCTGATGACCTATAAAACTGAAAATAGTTCCACATAGAGTTATCAGTGCGAACGTCCTGATGCCCGCTTCCTTGTGTGCCCACTCGCGCTCAATGCCTATGAACATACCGAGGGCTATGCTCAGACCAATTTTGAACAGGGATTCATATATCGCTCCATAGCTGTATCTTTGATATATCATTCAGTGTTAATGCCCTATGGGCTATAAATATTTCATCGGTTTATAAATGGCGTAGCTTGACGCCTTAAAGGAGAATGTATAAATTGAAGTGGGGCAGGGCGAATTTGAATCGCCGTCCACGGCTCCCAAAGCCGCGAGGATGGACCAGGCTACCCTACTGCCCCCTATATGGATAACAAGCAATTGGATAAAAAAGTTTCCAAGTAATTAAATAGAAAACTTTATATTACCAACATGGCTGAAAAATAATAACGGAGGAATTCGATGGGATACGCTGACAAGATTTTATGGGTTGACTTGGCAAAAGGGGTGATGGAGTCCAAAGAGCTTCCAAAGGAGCTCAAAGAAGAGTACCTGGGAGGACGTGGACTTGGTGTTAAGTTAGTGTATGACAATGGAGTCGATGTTGACCCATTGGGTCCAGGAAATATTCTTGTTTTTGCAGCTGGACCTCTAACTGGCACCTCTGCACCAGCCTCTGGCAGGTTTTGCGTGGTTTCAAAGTCGCCAGCGACTGGGACGATATTCGACTCGCACTCTGGCGGCAGGTGGGGGCCTGAATTAAAATTCGCAGGTTTTGATGCCATAGTGGTGAAGGGCAAGGCACAGGGGCCGGTATACCTTTGGATCAATGGCGGAGGGGCCGAGATCAGAGATGCCTCAGCTGTATGGGGCAAAGATGTGTTCGAGACTACGGATCTTCTCGTGAGAGAAGTTGGAGATGACATGGCGAAAGTGGCATGCATAGGGCCTGCTGGCGAGAAATTAGCAAAGATCGCCAGCATTATGAATGACAAATATAGAGCAGCCGGCAGGGGCGGGCTTGGAGCAGTGATGGGTTCGAAGAATCTAAAGGCGATCGTCGTTCGTGGAACTAAAAAGCCAGTCATTGCTGACCAAGAAGCATTTGACACTGCAGTTGCAGAGGCAAGAAAGATGCTCAAAGAAAATGCTGTCACTGGACAAGGGCTGCCAACATATGGAACTGCAGTTCTTGTGAACATCATCAACGGAGTTGGAGCCTTTCCAACTCGGAACTTCCAGACGGGTGTCTTTGAGAACGCAGATGACATAAGCGGTGAAACCATTGCGAAAACAATTTTGGATAAAAAGCGTGCGTGCTGGGGCTGCCCAATCGCATGTGGACGGGGCACGTCAATCAAATCCGGCAAATACAAAGGCGATAGCGGAGAAGGACCCGAATATGAGACGACATGGTCGTTTGGTGCGCACTGTGGAAATGATGATCTGATGGCAAATACAAGGGCACATTATCTGTGTAACAAGTACGGACTCGATGCAATTTCTGCTGGACATGTCATCGGGACAGCGATGGAACTCTATGAGAGAGGCGATATCAGCAGGGACCGAACTGGTATGGGGCTGAGCTTTGGAGATGCAGATGCGATCGTCCAGATGACCGAAATGATGGGCAAAAGAGAGGGTTTTGGCAAAGACCTAGGTGAGGGATCCAAGAGATTAGCAACCAAATATGGTGCTCCAGAGCTGTCGATGGATGTGAAAGGACTTGAGCTACCAGCATATGACCCACGAGCGGTTCAAGGACATGGGCTTGGTTATGCGACATCTAACAGAGGTGGATGTCATCTACGGGCATACATGATCGCGCCAGAGGTTCTCGGCATTCCAGAGAAGATGGATCCTCTAGCGATAGAAGGAAAACCAGAGATGCTCAAGATATTCCAAGATGGCTTTGCCGTTGTAGACTCGCTGGTGCTCTGTAAGTTCGTCACATTTGCGATCTTTACCAAACACTTTGCTGATCTGATGACCGGAGCCACTGGCACAGAGTACACCGAGGAGAGCATAATGACCATCGGAGAGAGAATCTACAACCTTGAGCGGATGTACAACAACAAAGCTGGATTTGATCGCAAGGACGATACACTACCCAAGAGGCTGCTTGAGGAGGCAATGCCAGAGGGTCCTGCCAAGGGTTACACACATAAGCTTGGAGAGATGCTCGACAAATACTATGGGATCCGAGGTTGGGATAAACAAGGCAAGCCCACAGAAGAAAAACTGGAGGAGTTAGGGCTAGCGTAATCAAGGGGCAGGAGAGTAATTACATCGGCACAGCTGTGAAAGTGTATGTAAAATTCTATGCGACATTTCGAGACATAGTTGGGCAAAGGGAGATACAGAGGAGGTTTGATGGCACCGTATGCGAGCTCTTGGACCGTCTTTGTAAAGAATATGGTGAGGAATTCAAAAAAGCTACATTCGATGAGAGTAAGCTCAGAAGTTATATAAAGATACTCGTCAACGGTCGTGATATCGAGTTTTTGGATGGGCTCCATACAAAATTGAGTGATAACGATGTGGTAGCCATATTTCCGCCAGTGGGCGGGGGATGATGGAGCTCTTCATATCAAGACGCCATGCTCATCAATTTCGCCATTTTTGATTCTGGTGGAGGATATTGGTTTTCCATCTTGCGCCAGCACGAAATCTATCTTGACGATCTCGATGGGGCGAAGTCCTTTCCTTTCTCTAATTCGATTGATTTCCATGGCAACAGGATAAGTATCCGGGGATATTACAATATAGTCGAAATGTTCCTCGATCGTCGGACCATGAGGATCGTATAATTTTTGTATGTTCGGGATGCTGCCAAATTCTCGATGAATGTACTGCTCGAGCGCTTTCTTTCTCCGCTCATATGGAAGCACCTCGCGATACCGGTGGTCCGCCATGGCATCAGATGTCAGTCCGATATATACCTCGCCGAGTTCATATGCTTTTTTAAGTATGGCTCTGTGCCCATCATGCAGCGGTTCAAATGTCCCTCCAACTGCAACTCTCTTTTTCTCCATAATATCACGTTCGAATGGGGATCCCGCGTTCTCTAAGATATTCCTTTACATCACCAATCGTATATTCGCCGAAGTGAAATATGCTCGCGGCCAGACATGCGTCTGCTTTGCCTTTGGTGAATGCTTCATGCATATGTTCGATGTTTCCTGCACCTCCCGATGCGATAACGGGAATGTTGACCGCCTCTGATACTGCTCTGGTGACCGGTATGTCATAGCCATGCTTGGTACCATCACGGTCCATGCTCGTGAGCAGCAGTTCTCCAGAGCCAAGTGACTCCACCTCCTGAGCCCAGCAGATCGCATCCAGGCCGGTCGGTTTTCGTCCGCCGTAAATGACCACTTCATACCAGACTTCGCTCCCGTCTTCCAACTGAACCGTCGTTTTATCGTCTTCGAGGTCATAATTGCGCCTACAATCAATGGCGGTGACGATGCATTGAGACCCGAACACGTCCGATGCCTCACTGATAAATGCTGGATTTTGTACAGCAGACGTGTTAATCGAGACTTTATCTGCTCCAGCCTTGAGAATGGTATTAATGTCATCTATGGAATTGATGCCCCCGCCCACGGTTAAGGGGATGAATACCGCATCTGCGGTGCGCTCGATCACATCGATCATCGTCCTTCGGCCTTCGTGTGATGCCGTTATGTCCAGAAAGACGAGTTCGTCAGCTCCCTGCTTGTCGTATCGCCCGGCAAGCTCAACCGGATCGCCTGCGCCCCGCAGGTTTACAAATTCGACGCCCTTCACGACCATGCCCCCCCCGTCAAGGGTCACATCAAGACATGGAATGATCCTCTTTGTCAACATAAAAACTCCCACATCGACACTGAATTTATATTATATCTAACAAATAAAGTCTTCCTTCTTCATTGACGTTCACAACTACTATTTTAAGTCATTGTATCTAAGGGAGTTATATGTCAACATAATTTTCCAGAGGCATTATGTATACCAAAAAGTTCGACGTACTTAATATCACAAGGAGCTTGAGGACGAAGAGCACCAGCTTGACAGCCACAGAGGACACTGTCACTCTGTTTATCAACGACGCTAAGCTCGTGTCGATAATGGCCACGCCAGATATGCTGCGCGAGCTGGCGGTAGGTTATCTCGTCTGCGAGGGGGTCGTCGGTGACCCCGGCGATATCATCGATGTACATTTGGGCGAAAATTTGAACGTTTATGCCACCATAAAGGCGAACGACCGTCTGGAGATCTGGCATGAGCTGCGTTCTAGTGGATGTATTGGCGTCGGCTGGGAGAGAGACGATGATGTTCATGTCGCATCGGATGCTAAGTTCACCGTGAATTCTATTATGGACAGTCTGATAAATCTAAATTCAGATATCTATGATAAGACCAGGGGCGTGCATAGCGCGAGTTTGATAGACCAGGATGGCAACCTGGTTGCGAAGGCAATAGATGTCGGAAGGCACAATGCCGTCGACAAGGTGGTCGGGGGCGCTATTTTGAATGGTATTGATCTGCACAATGTGCTCCTGCTGTCCACCGGTCGCCAATCCGCCGGAATGGTGTTAAAGGCGGCAAGGATTGGCATTCCCATGGTCGTATCAAAAACGGCTCCAATATCATCCGGTATAGAGGCAGCGCAAAGAGTTGGCATCACGTTGGTTTGCTTTGCGCACGAAGACGGACTGTCGGTTTATTCACATCCAGAGAGGGTGGTATGAGATATGAAATCAGCAATCGTTCTGGCGGGCGGGCACAGCTCACGATTTGGCGGCATGGACAAGTCACTGCTCAGGATTGGCAACAAAACAATGGTCGAATGCATGATTGACAATCTATCAGGGATCGTCGATGAGATCATCATAGCAGTCAGCGAGGTGGAGCAGGGGGAGAGAATCATATCTACCATCGGCAGGGCAAGTATAGCATACGACTCTATTGTGGGCTTCGGCCCCATAGCAGGTATTTTAGCTGGAATGAAGAGCGCAAAATCGGAATATGTGGCGACCGTTGCCTGCGATATGCCGTTTGTCGATCCAGATGTCGTCGAGTTGTTGTTCTCCCTGGCAGAAGGGCATGATGGCGCGGTACCAAAATGGGCAGATGGCAATTTTGAGCCGTTGCATGCAGTCTATAGGCGAGAAAGCATGATGATAGAATGCGAGAGGGCGATTCAAAGAGGGGAGAACACCATCATGGCGCCATTGCGTGCACTCAATGTCAGATATGTGCCCATAGAGGAGGATATCCAAAAAATAGATGCCAAGCTGAGGACGTTTGTCAACGTGAATACTCCAGACGAGTTAGAGGAGGTATCTATCTGAAATCCATAACGGGTAAGAAGGACACACACCACATATCGCCCAGATGTCGTGTGGGAATATGGTGGTAAGAGGGTAATATTTGAAATTGCATTTATTCATAATAACAAAACTTTGACTCTCTTAAATCGCTCCTTTCGATTGAGATTAAATATGGTATAGATGCCATTAATGTGCCTTTCTTTCAGCATCTAGGAGTGTAACTTTCTATCTCCAGAAAGAATTCAAAAGATATCCAAACAGTCAAATACAAGAAAAAATGAGAAGTGATCCTTTGTTAAATTTTTTTAAAGACACACGAAATTATGTGATTAAGGAAAAAACAAAGCCTATTAAGAGACTAATTGAGGTAAAAATTCGTGAGGGGATATTTCTTTCTAGGTACTGGTCATGAAGCAAATAATTTACCAAAAACCGCTCTAGTGCAGCGACCTTCTCATAGTATTCATCTAACAAGGCACGCCCGCTCGTGGTGAGCTCGGTCTTGCCACCATCTTTCCCGCCGCGTCGAGTGTACGATGCCCATGCGTGCCTGTATGACATCCCAAGTTTTTCTGCAACTTCTTCATCTCTTGAGCATGATCTTCAACTCGCTTGCATCGGCAGTGCCCTTCAATGAGGATAGCATGCCGTTGATCACATTTGCGATGAGCTCCCTGGTGAAGTGACCTAGCGGAATTTCCTTCCCATCCGCCTCGAGTATCACGTTAAGTTGCGAAAAAGATGGGCAATCCGTGAGATTTTTCTCGCCATCATAAATTAGCTCTGCCAGCTTTGCGCATTCCAAACCACACTTTCCACAGTTGAGCCCCGGCAGTTGCTTGTGAATCTTTTCTGCACCGATCGTTCGCTTCATATACTGCAGGACATCTTCCAAGTCGCCGTCATATCTGAAAACCGTATTCGGTTTTTCCTCGATATCGCCGACCGCAATTTTTGGCATATTCTCATCCTTACATCCCTCGACGAGGACCAAATCTGGATTTAAGCTCTTCTGGAGTATTTCGGTTATCCTTTCAAGCTCCATCCCGCTTTTAACTATAAATACTGTTTCAGCAGGTGAGCTGGCGACCACAGCACTCGCTCCAGCATTTGCATGCAACCATGTATCCTTGTTTTCAGTATCCACGGTGAAATCTTTGTGCGGAATGTGTTTTACCGTGGCTATGTCGTACCCTTCAGAGGTCAGCCTTCGTGTCAACTCCGTTATCAGGGTGGTTTTTCCCGTTTTTGAATATCCATATACGCCGAGAATCATCGCGATCTCCTTTACAATAATATCACATCGACTTCCTCGCCCTTCTCAACGAGGTCCACGTCAGCAGGGATATCCACATATCCATCGGCATCTGCCATGCTGGTTATCGTGCCGGATTCCTTGAAGACGGGGTGTGCGATACCCCCCTCTAACCTCACGGTCAGGAATTGGCTTCGCCCCAACGATGAGACTATGCGCTTTGCCATCTTCGCCCGCACGACGATGTCTATCTTCTTGGGCAGGCGCGCGAGCGACCTAACCGCAGGCAGCAGAAATCGATAGCCACTGCTCATACAGGCGGCAGGATATCCTGGTATCCCAAATACCGCTTTATTTTCGATTTGTCGCAGTCCTTGGGGAACCACAACTACGCCAAATAGGGTTGGCTTGCCTGGTTTAATCTGGACGCCGTGAAATAGTACCTTACCCATATCACGAATAATGTCGCATAATATGTCGCGCTCTCCAACCGAGCTTCCGCCGGAAAAAGCGACCAAATCGTGTTGTCTTACTGCGCGCTCCATCGCGGATTTAATATCTTCATACTTATCAGGGATTATTTCGAACCTAATTGGAATGCCACCGTTTTCGTTTACGATCGCCGAGAGCGTGTATGAATTGATGTCATATACCTGCCCCTCTTTTAAATCATCACCGAGGTTCGCAATTTCATCTCCCGTGGGGATTATCGCCACCTCTGGCTTCTCATAAACGTGGACTTTTTGCATCCCAAGCGCTGATAACACGCCCACTCTGCTCGGATTCAGCACTTCTCCAGCACTCAGAACCGTACTGCCTGTGGAAATATCCTCTCCCTGCCCAGAAGTGTTCGCCCCAGGATGAAGCGGCTTGAATATTTTTATCCCCTCTTTATCTTCCTCGGTATTCTCTACCATTACCACCGCATCGGCACCTTGCGGCATTTTGCAGCCTGTTGCGATTTGAATACACTCGCCGACATTTACCGCCCCTGTCGCATCGACCAATTTCAACTTCTTTGGACTGAATTGTCCTGCGCCATATGTATCCTCTGCTATAACAGCATAGCCATCCATGGCAGCACGGTCAAACGGCGGCACATCCATGCTGGCTGTTATATCTTCTGCTAGCACACGCCCAACTGCGCTGTCGATGGCAATCTCTTCCGTCCGCTCGATGGGAACGATCGTATCTCTCACGATATCAAGCGCCGCCTTTAATGGAATCAAGGATTTAAAAGGCCGCATGCTCATCTATTCGCCTCCCAGACCATATGCCCAAGCTCCGGTATGATTAATTTTTTCATACCCAGAGTGACGGCATTTTTCGATCCAGGCATGCATATCATGACTTTGCCCTTTGCAATACCAGCCAGTGCACGGCTCATCATCGCCGCGCTTTTTATCTCTTCATAGCCGAGAAATCGAAAAATCTCACCAAAGCCATCCAGCTTTTTATCAAGCAATCCCGAGAGTGCTTCGATGGTAACGTCGCGCTTACCTATCCCAGTACCGCCGCTTGTGATTATCGCCTGCACATCAGGATCGTCAATCAACCTGGACACAGCCTCTCTAATGGTTTCAAGCTCATCTTTTAGAATGGCATATTCAACCACGATGTGACCGTGTTCTTCTAACAGGTCTTTTATCAGCTTCCCTGATTCGTCGGTTTCTTCGGTCCTCGTATCGCTGATGGTCAATATCGCACACCGCACATTTTCCAGCGCATGACATTTGTGGTCGTTGACGCCCATTTATCCTTTCACCTTCTCCAAGATTTCTATATTTGTTATTCTGGTCGAAGGATACTGCCCGTCCTCATCCTTTTCCAGATATTTAACCATGTCCCAGATAGTCAGCAATGCGATGGTAACGCCCGCAATGGCCTCCATTTCGACGCCCGTTTTGTAATCTGCCTGGACCTGACAGTAGCAGATGATCCTATCCTCTCCAACCTCGTAGTCAAAACTCACGCTCGTCAATGGAATTGGATGGCAGAGCGGAATTATCTCCGAAGTCTTCTTGACGGCCATGATGCCGCCCACTTCCGCTGTCGCAAGAACGTCCCCTTTCTCGATTTTGCCCTTTTGTATGAGGTCGACCGTATCTCTCTTGAGCAGTATTTCACCTCTTGCCTTTGCGCTCCTTTTTACAATATCCTTGGCACCTATATCAATCATTTTTGTTCGCAAGAACATCACCCTCCACCCAGTATTCGCCATCGGTCGTGAACTCCTTCTTCCAGATCGGCACGGCCTTTTTCAACTCGTCTATGAGGAACTCACACGCCGCAAACGCGTCCTTGCGATGCTCTGCGCTGACCGCGATAAGCACGATGTTGTCCGAAATGCCAAGAGTGCCAATTCGGTGTATCATCGTTACATCCTTGATATCAAAGCGCTGCATTGCAGTGTTTTTTAGTTCATTCATCCTCTCCAGTGCCACATCCTTATATGTCTCAAAATAGAGTTTCTCAACGGTTCTCCCTTTTGAGCACCCCCTCACTGTGCCGAGAAAAAGGACAATTGCGCCCACATCCTCATCTTTCATCTTTGATACGGCATCCTCAATTTTGAAATCGCCCTCTACAATATCAATCATGGTCTCACACCCAGAACGGTTCCCTCAGTAAGATTGCTTTTTTAAAAATGTCTACCAACTCCCCATCTGATGCGCCATTTCTAATCGGCTCAATTATATCCACCAAATTATCAGTCCTCAGCAGGCACGGCTTCAGTTTTCCATCGGGAGTTACCCGCATCCGTGTGCAGTTTTTACAGAATGTAGTATTGTGCATCGGTCTGACGATTTCCACTTCGCTGATGCCGC
>JAJOKI010000088.1 GCA_021129915.1 Methanocellales archaeon
AAGGTGCAGGCAGAAGGAGACAGCGTTGGTGGTATCGTTGATGTCATCGCGTTAAATGTACCAGCTGGTGTGGGTGAGCCCGTATTCGATAAGTTGGATGCAGATCTGGCAAAGGCGCTGATGTCCATTGGAAGTGTGAAGGGCGTTGAAATAGGCACTGGATTTAGATGTTCCAAGATGAAAGGAAGCGAGATGAACGATCCATTTGTGCTCAGCAAAGGCGTCGTGATGACCGAGACGAACAATGCTGGTGGCATCTTGGGTGGGATATCCAATGGCATGCCCATCGTGTGTAGAGTTGTGGTCAAGCCAACTCCATCCATAGGGAAGACACAAAAAACCGTGGACTTAGCTGAGAAAAAGGAAACGGAGATCCAGATTAGGGGGAGACATGACCCATGCATCTGTCCGAGAATAGTTCCCGTGGCAGAGGCGATGATTGCCCTCGTGCTGGCGGATCACATGCTCAGGGGGGGATTTATCCCAAGCACATCTCACACCCTATTATAGCGTCCTAAAGCGGAGTCATCGCTTTCCAAATTATTATAGAATGAGATTGAGCAAACCTCCCACCAGCAAAGCTGAAGCGATCATGATCACAGTGGATTTTGCCATGTCCACTATCCCTAGCTCTTTAGTTAAAGTGGCAAACGTGGCAACACATGGGAAATACATCGCCAATACTACGCTGGCCACTATTGCTTGGGGCATCGTCAAACCAAGGGGCAAAAGCATCCCTATGGCTACATCTTTACGCAGGAATCCAACTACGAGTGCTGCAACTGCCCCCATTGGCAGCCCTAACAACCCCACCACTATGGGGGCGGCGATTTTGCCCATATGTTCGATTATTCCTAAGGCATATAGGATGTTTACGATAAATACCCCCAGCAGCACATATGGAACCGCCTCTCTCAGAAAAAATCTTATTCTCATCCACAGCTTCTTCAGTAATGCGCCCCAATAGGGAATCCTATAAGGCGGAATCTCCATAAATATTTCTGGACTTTCGCCCTTCAAAATTTTGTTGAGTAAATACCCAAGGATCATCCATACCATAAAAAGTGTGAAAAGAACGATTCCCAGACCCTCTGCACCATATCTACCAACTAGTCCGACTATCATAGCGATCTGGGCCATGCAAGGAACTGCTATTGCCATGAGGGTTGCGGCAATGAAAACCTGTCTCCTCGTTTCTAGGACTCTAGTGGACAGAGCGCCAGGGACGTTGCACCCCAAGCCGAGCAAGAATGAGACTATGGCTAAGCCGTGCAAGCCTATTTTATGCATTAAGCTATCTATCAGCACAGCCAATCTGGGCAAATATCCGCAGTCTTCTAGAAAACTCAGTACTAGATAAAATGCAAACACATAAGGCAAAACCATGGCAAATGGGACGAAGAGCCCAGTAGTTAACAACCCCATGGACTGCCCATAATCTATTTCTCCCTCTATTAGCGTTCCAATTAAGACATCATGAACAAAACCAGGACCTAGTAGTTCGCTCAATTTCATCGCTAGGGGGGTATAGATATCAAAGATCGGCTCGAATACGTAACCAATTAGCCCTTCCCCGATAAATCTTATGATCTGAAAGGTAAAAAGCAGGACCACTATGGCTATGGGAAATCCAGTCAAAGGTTTGATGCTTGCATCTCCTATTTTTTCTAAAAAGGTGTGGTGACGATGAGTTACGGTTTGCACTTGGCTGACTATTCTGCCAATCTCAACCCATCTTTGTTCATCGTTGACTGACATCTTAACCTCTCTTAGTCTGTGCTTTCACGGAGCATAGCCTCGACAACATAGAGACAAGTTCCTTGATTCCCTCGCCAGTAATGGCGACTGTAGGCACGAATGGGGTGTTTAAAAGTTTTTCAAGTCTTTCCACGTCGATGAGGATGCCTTTGTGCTTTGCCTCATCCCAAATGTTAAGCGCTACTATCACCGGTATCTTTCTTTCTAGCAATTGAAGCGTCAGATATAGGTTCCTCTCCAGGTTTGTTGCATCCACTACATTGATAACCACATCTCCATTTTTCAACATCTCTATTGCGATCTCCTCTGCCTTGGTGGTGGGTTCTAGTGTGTATGCTCCCGGCACGTCAATTACTTCCACCCACTGCTCCCCCAGTCTCATCGTACCCTTCTTGAATTCTACTGTGGTGCCAGGATAATTCGAAACGATAACGTTCACGCCTGTTAGCCTGGAGAATAGAGCGCTCTTTCCCACATTGGGGTTTCCCATCAGAAGTATTCTCACTTCTTCACCTCCACAAGGACTTTCATCGCCATTCCCCTCCCGATCGCAACCCTGGCTCCATCTACTTCAACGACGATCGGACCCCTAAGTGGTTCAGAAGTTATCTTTCGAATGATCTTCCCGACTCTGATGCCCAACGATGCCATGCGTCTTTGGAATCCTCGCCCACCTTCTACCTGCTTTACTATTGCCACCTTTCCGGTATCCAGCTCAGATAACGGGATCATGGAGATACATCCTCTTCAACGCAGCATGACGCCCGTGCAATTAGGTTTCCATCAGGGCATTTTTTAGGGTGATCCATCAGCGAACAAAATCGATACTCCACGTCATCAGATACTGTATGCTCAAGCTTGCAAGCCTCCTCGTGTGCATCATCTTTACCTATTCCCAAGAAATTGACGAGAAACGTTTCCAACAACCGATGGCGGCGCCTAATCCTTGATGCTTCTTTTCTTCCGTGTTCAGTCAGCCTGACACCATAATATGGCACGTATTCAACATAGCCCCCCTCTGAAAGCTTTTGGATCATCTCAGTAACGCTTGGAGGTGAAACGCCGAGCTCTTCAGCTATCTCAGACGTCTTTGCCATCCCCTGTCTTTCGGTCAAGTACAGGATCGTTTCCAGATACTCCTCAGATCGATCTTGATACATGGTCAAATATTTAGGGAACCCTAACTATATAAAGGTTTTGATATACTCTAAATTACAAATATGCGCAGTGCGTATGATGAGTAGGATGAGTCAGGTAGTAAAAGGACGAGCATCAGCCTGCGGCGCAGGCACGATTATAAACGCGATTGCCACGTGGAAAGGTTCAGCATTTGCTGTTGATTTGCGAACCACCGCAGAGGTCGAGTTGGACAAGGATATGAAAGGTGTTCAGGGAGAGATCGGAGGAGGTGGCGACACCATGTTAATAGAGCGCTGTGCAGAGTTGGTGCTGAAAAGGTTCGATTATGCAGGCGGTGCACACATTAGAACGAGCAGCGAAATTCCCATCGCGAGAGGGTTGAAAAGCAGCAGTGCTGCGGCGAATGCCGCCGTTATGGCTACGTTGGATGCGCTGGGAGAGGAGATGGAACCATTGGAGACTATACGCATCGGGATTAAAGCCGCCGTTGATGTAGGAGTGACGATAACAGGTGCTTTTGACGATGCCGCTGCATCCTTCTTGGGCGGCATCGTGGTGACCGATAACAGGACACAGCAGCTCATAAAGCGAGTAGAGATGGAGTCAGATGTATTGATTTTTGTGCCAGAGGAGATGGCATTTACATCGGACACAAATGTAGAAAGGTCAAGGCTTCTCGCTCCTGCAGTTGATATCGCATATAATCTGGCTCTTGAGGGCGAGTTCGAAAAGGCGATGACGTTAAATGGCATCCTCTATTGTGCTGCCCTTGGTTTTGATCCAGAGATAATATTGCGTGGACTGGAAGCAGGGGCAAGCGGAGTAGGTCTCGCAGGGACCGGGACGGCATTCACGGCACTGGTGAATAAGAATAAAGTCAATGCAGTAAGTAGGGCATGGAGCGATTTTAACGGAAAAATAATAAAGACGAAAATCAATAATGATGGTGTATGTCGTTGAAGGACGTTCGGGAGAAAATCCAAAAGATTGACGACCAGATCATAGGGCTCATAGCTCAGCGAACCGACCTGGCGGAAGATGTGTTGGGAGCAAAGAAAAAAGAGGGCACAGACATCAACGATGAGGGGCAGAGGGAGGTCGTGCTAAAAAGGATGGTGGAAGCGGCAACGGAGCGGGGTATGGATGCGGGTGCGATAAAGCGAATCTATGAGGTCCTGATAGAGATGAGCATAGAGCGCCAGCGTGAGCTGAGTGGAAGGGGAAAGTTACAGCCATAGTTATCTTATCTCCCCGCCAATTCCTTTCAACACTTCTTCAACTGCGCCCTGCACTTCTTTTGGATTTTTGTCCCCCAAAATTGCGATTCTGAACGTGATGCTGGAATACCCTTTTTTGATTTTATATATGTCTATCTTCTCAGCCGAAACTACCCCATCTATATCGCTGATGATACTGGCGATGACATCTGGTTGGACTTTTTCTGGCAGTGCTACTGATATGTCTCGTCTATGGTGGCGGAGGTTATCGATTTTCCATTGCAGAAGTTCATCTGTGTTGAGCAGCTGTATATTCTCAATTTTGAGTCTGGTCCTCTGTCCTTTCCTATTCAATATGATGTGGCTGGGCGTTACCCGTTCGACGATTCCAACGTGTACGGCGCCCGAGTATAGATGACGGAGACCCCGTTCAATTCCGACAGATTGCGCCAGCCCCTCGAATTCAGCGATATTTGCATTGATCAATTTGTCCGACCGCCTCAGTGCGGCTTCGGTGTCGCCAAAATGGGCGGCAGCACTTCTCATAGATCTTACAAACCTCTCCATGTCTCCCTTTTCTATGTCCCTGGCCAGGTCTTTGCACTGGGCAATAAATGCACTGTGCACCTTCTTTACCTCTGGGTTCATCTGGATCATGGCGTAGAGGTGTGGGTTCTGTGCCAGGATTCTGCCCATGAAATCGATCATTATCTCATATACCGGGCTCATAAATCGTCTCGATTCTCGCACCTCAAAGTCCAACGTATTCAGCGTGGCTCCGATTGCTATGTATGCAAAGTGGGTCAACCCCTGAACAATTGCCATTATTCGGTCATGCTCCTCTGCCGTGAGGATTTCTACATGTGCTCCGTTTTCCTCAAAAAGTGCCCTTATCTTCGGCAACCAGTGCTCGCTGCGCTCCTGCACGGGCACAAGAATTACGGTCTGTCCTCTGAGGTTTGGCGTCATGGGGCCGAACATGGGATGCGCACCGATCAACTCGATACCTTTCGGTGCTTTTTTCATCGCCTCTATCGGTCCCTTTTTGATGGACGTTATGTCCATGAGCAGACTGCCGGCACGCATCTGCGGTGAGATGCCGCGTATCACCTCTTCCGTGACATCGATAGGCACCGAAATCAATACGATGTCAAAGTCAACTGCCCTCTCGCTTGTGGCGACAAAACCAGCCCCCAGTTCCTTAGCTACTTCCTTAGTATGGGAATCGATGTCTGCTATGCTGACTGCATAGTTTTGCCTCATGAGAAAACGTGCAAACCACTGCCCCATCTCACCAGCGCCGCCGACGATTAACACTTTAGCGCACATCTCACAGCATCCTCCATTATGTCGATGGGAGCTTCTACACCAGTCCATATTCTGAACGACTCCGCACCCTGATGAACGAGCATGTTGACCCCGTCTATGGCCAGAGCACCAGCTTTTTTTGCCTCTCTCAGCAACCGCGTCTTGACAGGATTGTACACGATGTCAAAGACGACCAGATCAGGTCGCATCTGGTCTGCGGTTACCAGCGTTTTATTGGTATCAGGATGCATTCCTATCGAAGTCGAGTTGATAAGGATTTCGGCTTTATCTATTAACTTCGGCAAATCTTCCAACCCAGTGCCTATGGCATCGCCCACACTTCGCACATCCTGCGCGAGTTTGATGGCTCTGGAAGCGGTTCTATTCGCGAGGACCAACGCTGCACCTTCATGGGCGAATTGGAACGCAATAGCTCTTGCAGCTCCTCCTGCGCCGATGAGCAGGATGTTTTTGCCGGTGATACTGATCCCGCACGCCTCCAGAGCACGCTTTGCGCCAATGCCATCTGAATTATGTCCGGTGATTCCACTCTTAAAATCGACTGTATTGACTGCGCCGATCTCCTTTGCGATTGGGTCCGCGTCCACGATTTCCAGGACTTTTTCTTTGAGAGGGATGGTGACGTTTAAACCGCCGAATCCTAACGATTTTGCGCCCAGCACTGCCCCATGTACATCTTGAGGGTCGACGCGAAAGGCATGGTAGGTGCAATCCATGTTTAATTTACGGAAGGCGCTGTTGTGCATGAGCGGAGATAGGCTGTGCTCAACAGGATTTCCGATTATTCCAAATATCGTTTTCATGTCTACTACCTCAGCATGTCCAGTGTCACCTTCAACTCGCTCACGGACAGCTGTCCCGGCGCCTTTGGTCCATCAACGTAGCCATAGGTCAGCGCAGAGCCGTATAACGGTGTGATCACTCTGGAGTGTTTCCCAAGCGCACCCATGGCAATGGTACATAGGGGCTTTGATGCCTCGATAGTGATTCTCAGCAGTCTCAGCACATCGCCGAGCGAATTGGCCATGACGGCTATCTTGGGTATCACGAAGTTGCCAACATCACGTGCGTTATTCAACATTTTCATTATTTCCTCATCTGGAGGAGTTCTATTGAAGTCGTGATGCGAAACTATAATAGGGGATTTTTGCTCTTTCGCCTTCTCTACTATGCCATATCCCAATATACTCAACTCGACATCAACTGCATCAGCATGGTCCATCGCTGTGGACAGTATCGATATCCGTTCATTCTCGGAGCCATTGAATGCGCCACCCTCTACCTCCGGTCGATTTGTCACGATGATCGGCAGGGACGATGCCTCACGGACATCATCTAAAAACCGTACCACTTCGGTACCTCTCTCAAGAAGGTCTATTCTAACCTCGAGCAGGTCTGCACCTGCTTTTTCCGCGCCAATCGCCGCACCAATGCTGTCGACCACCCCTACTATCCTCGGGGAATCCAGTGCGACATCTCCAATCTCGATCATGGTTGTGCACCTATTTCTCAACGATCGTCTCATCGATCTTCATGCCAAAGTGTCTGCCTCCGCCCTCGTAATATGCGAGAACCTCGTCGCCTTTTTTCAACATTGTCACTGCTTTTGGCTTCCCGTCTTTGGTCACGAGTTTGATGGTTTCCGCATTCTGAAGGATCGTCTTTATTTTCGTCCCCTCCACTTCGGCTTCGATGAGCATTAACGGCCTGCGCTCTATTTTCACCCGCCCTACTATCGCTTTTTTTGATGCGCCCCTGGAGTTCACGATCAAGACCTCGTCGCCTGCTTCGAGCTCGGAGAGATATTTGGTTTTATCTCCCATATGCACATAGGCGTGGACTGTGCCTGCATTGACCCTGAACGGTCGTGATGCCACATATGGGCTTTCCTCTGATTCGGCATGTACCAAGAATAATCCATTGGACTGCGAACCGACCAGCATCCCCTCCCCACCCGACAAGAGCGAGCATGTATCCACGCAGACCCTGTCTCCCATTCCCACAGGTCTTACTCGCGTGATTTTAGCCGGGATCAGGAGGAGTTCCACCCCGACATCTTCAACGATCTTTGCAGTCCGTTTGATTTCCGAAGGGTCGTCTGCGTCCAGGAGGATGCCATCCGCGCCGTGTTCAAGCGTCTCCAAGGCCACCTTTGCCTCTGTTGCATTTTTCACGCCAGCAATGATGTTGACGTTCTGCTCTCGCAATGCTGCGATTAAATTCTCCAACGGAATGATTTTCCAGTCGGTCCCTACGACTATCAAATGCTCACAGATTTTTCCCAGCGCAACCGCAAACTCTTCGTATCCTTTTCCTTTGATTACAACGTATGCCGCAGTTTCCTTTCCTTTTTCGGTCAGCAGTTTAATCTGATTCAAATCTCTGGAGTTGGAGAAGTCCTTGGGCAGCGGATTCGTGCCATCGCCCTCACTATTTTTTCCGATCACGATGACATCTGCGTTACATTCTCCATCATGGGAAAATGATGCCACACGGATGTTGCCCAACTCTCGTACCCTCTCCACATCTTCTTCGTCCACGAGTATGAAGTCGGCGCCGGACTCCAACCCCGTGGTAATCTTCGCGAGTTTGTCATCCCACGCCCCTCGGTCTGCTTTAATCCACAGGCTTTTTCCCCTCATATTAACTCCTTCATGGCAGTCTCGACTGATGTGTTCTCATGGACGATTTGGCTTATAGCCCTGGTCATCTTTATCGGATTTGCATGCTGGAATGTATTCCGCCCGATGGCTACGCCCCTGGCACCAGCATCTATCGCTCCTTTTATCATCTCAAGTACGTCTCTGGTGGTTTCTGCCTTCGGACCCCCAGCTATCACGACTGGGACTGGACAGCCTTTTACGACATATTTGAATGAATCTACGTCTCCCGTGTAGTTGGTCTTAACGATGTCTGCACCCAGTTCAGCGCCTGCGCGTGCTGCGTGTGCGACCGTCATGGGATCAAACTCATCCTTGATATTCTTGCCCCTGGGATACATCATCGCAAGCAATGGCATCCCCCATATTTCGCACTTCTCGGCGACACTCCCCAATGTATGCAATTGTTCTGCTTCCGTTTCTGATCCGATATTGACGTGAACGCTTACCGCATCCGCTCCCATTTTGACGACCTCTTCCACAGTGCAGACTTGAACCTTATTGTTTGGGTCAGGACCTAACGATGTGGACGCGCTCATGTGGATTATCAATCCGATGTCTCTGCCATATCCTCGATGACCGTGCTCGACCATTCCCTTTTGCATCAGAACCGCGTTTGCACCGCCTTCTGCTACCTTATTCACGGTCTCAGCAAGGTCTACAAGTCCTTTCACGGGACCAATCGAGATGCCGTGGTCAAGGGGAATGATCAACGATTTCCCACTTTTCCGATCGATTATTCTTTCTATTCGCACCCTCTTTCCAATCTTAGACATATCTTCACCTACCGTGTTACTATGTCACATACTAGCACGCTAATTGACTTAAAGATATCGAAAGATTCATTTGTTCTGGTGCGAATTACAAAAACCCTAAGAGTTACCAGAACCTCCATCTGTAACATGACAGAAAGTGGCTTTGCCACTTTCCAATAAGATGGTCAAAGACCATCTTCACCTTCGGGATTTCAACTCATTTAACAGGTCTTCAAGGGGAATGTCATTGGCAGCCAATAAAACCAGAGTATGAAACATCAAATCCGCAGATTCGTGGATAACGTCTTTACAGTTTCCGCTTTTTGCCGCCATTATCAATTCTTCTGATTCCTCTTCGATTTTTTTCAGGATTCGGTCATTGTCATCGGCATCACCCAACAGTGAACATACGTAAGACCCTTTTTTGGGATTCTTCTTTCGGTCCTCTATCACATCGTAAACTTCCTGGATGACCGAGATGTCCGTCTTCATTTCATTCTCCTCCAGCCCCTTCTGGTAAACTCGACCAGTGGATGTCGAGCATAGTCCAGTATTTTTATGTCCTTCAGCGAATGAAGTCCAATATTTCTAGCAGTTTTTTCCATCCCAAGTGATATATCTTTTTCTAATATGAGTAGATATGCATCCATCGTGTCGATGCCAAGTTTTCTCGCCGCGATAACCCTGTGATGCCCATCCACCAGAAGCAGTTTACCCGGCTTCTGTATGACAACTATCGGTTCTACCATGCCTTTTTTCAGCTCATATGTCCTGCCCTCGAGTTCGTCTGCGTAAATTTTTGATTGTGTCGGAATGAGCTGGTTTATCGCCACCTCATTATGTGCCACACGTATCTTTATATCGTGAATGGTTTCCAGCGTCTTCTTTAACTTCCAGACCTTTTCCGGATTCGCCCGCTCAATCTGCGAACGTATGACGTCTGCGTTACTGAGAAGTCCAACCAACGTCCCATTGTCATCAACCACCGGCAGTTTGGATAAGCCGGTTCTGAATATCACCCTTGCTGCATCTCTAAGGTCCATCTCCGGATGTGCAAGCACGAGGTCGGTAGACATGACTTTGGATATCTTATCCTTCTGACCGCATAACAGCAAGTCCGTAGAGGTGATATAACCCTCTACCTTGCCGTTTCTTACTACTGGAAAGCTCTCGTGCTCTGTTCTCTTGATGAGGTCTATGACATCTGCTACTGTACTGTCCGGCGAGACGATGTCGACATCGTAGGTCATATAATCTCCCACTTTCAGTTTGTCTGCCATGGGCATCCCAATCTATTTGGTCGGCAGAGTATTTATAACATCTAATAATATTATAATATTAGCCCT
>JAJOKI010000043.1 GCA_021129915.1 Methanocellales archaeon
GAATTACAACTGTTTCATTTTTGGAGGAAATGAAACATCTGTGAGTCCGTCTAAACCTTCGGTTTAGTCGGTGTTCCATCTGTGACATTCACTAAATCAAAGATTCAGTGCAAAGATAAGTATTCTCTCCTGAAGAATACTTTCGATATAATGTTATACATTATAATATAATTACCAAAACAAATATAAAATTTGAGGGAGTTCATATACTGGGCGTGTGGCCTAGTCTGGATAGGGCGGCAGCCTCCTAACAACCTTTTGGAAAAAGGGGTTTCTGCCTGCGAATCTTTGATTCGAGGCATGCGGAAACGCCTTCCTACGGAATTTCCGCTGCGCAAGACAGAAAAGATAAAGGTTAATCAAAATCGGGGGAGGGGAAAGCTGTAGATCGCGGGTTCAAATCCCGTCACGTCCGTTAAATAGAGTGCAGCAGCTCTTGTGAACGTCGTTTTGATGCTCAACCGGCCTGCAGGTTGTGGCTGATTTGCCGCAACACCTCTGCGACCCTTCGCTGGACATCGATATTCACTCCCTCTTCTGAGACCTTGCCCTCTCCGACTTCGAGCAGATGCTCTATGTTATCTGCGATTTGGTGAACCATATCGACCATATCTTCCATGGAGACAAGTCCTGCATAGTATGCATAGAAAAAAGTGGTGCCAGACCTGAGGACCTTGTCCTTGAACGTTGAATGTGCGGCGGCAACTGCCTGACGCGAATAGGACTCGTTCATAAACGGCACCATGTCATCTCCGCCCGGTTCGTGGTGGTTCTAAAATCCGCACATAATCGCGCAATCGCCCACTCTCTCGCCGTTAGATGGGTGCACTCCTTTAAGAAGCGAGTAACTTCCACATATTGCTGTTTATCGAGCTTCTTGAACTTACGATATTTTTCATCCATAGTATTCCAACCATTGGTTTACACTCATACCTCAAAAAGCTTTTTAAGATTTGCACAATATACTGCCATCCAATCTTTTTGAAATATGCCATTAAATTAAAAAATAGAGCATCCTACTCCAACTCTTTCCAGTTCCAGCCCAAGTAGTCACAAATGATGATGTACGCCATCTCTGGAGGTGTCACATCAAACGATGGATTGCACACCGTCACATTTTTTAATGATTTGCGCACTTGGAGGTCCAATACCTCGTCTGGCGAACGTTCTTCTATCTCGATGAACTCTCCTGAAATGGTCCTGGGATTGAATTTGAATGTTTCTGCCGCAACGATTAAATTCACTCGCGCCTCGTGAGCTGCAAGTGCAAGCTGGGATGTGCCTATTTTGTTCACCACACAGCCGTTCACTCCAATCGCATCAGCTCCAACAATTGCCAAATTCACATCCCGCATATAGTATCGCATCGCAGAATCAACGACAAGCGTTGTGGGTATGCCTGCATCGTTTAGCTGCTGAATCGTGATATGTCCTTGCATTCCCCTGATTAAAAGCCGTGGCAATTATGGCAATTGCGGCGGTAGAGTTACAGTGTGTCATGATTACATCTCCATCGCGCACTCGTTTCGCCCCCACACTTCCGATCTGTTTTACTGCCTTTTCCGAGCGCTCTATGAATTGCTCTGCCAAGTGGACCAGAGAATTCCGCATTTCTTCCACGGTATTGCCCTGATATCGCATTACAAATCTGATCGCGTTTGGCAGGGACACTGCAGTAGGTCTAGTTTTTAACAATATCTGTGCCGATCTTTTCATCTCCGTGTCGAATTCGTTCGGTGAATCGATATCGATCGATTGAGCATGTACTTTTAAAGCATCAGCTACCGCTCTTGCGATTTTTCCTGCACCGCGTATCTCCATATTTTTAATCTTTTCCGCTGTTCTGATGATCGATTCCATTGTCCCCTCCTTAAAAGGACGATATCAACTATTAAGTATCATGATATTAAATACAATGTCATTGTTTAAAGAGAAACATATAAAATAGTATGAAAGACTATATTAACAATACAAGATAAACATTTATATCTCTTTGTGAAAAGATTGTATACAATCCTTGTGATGAAAAAGGAGCGGACATTAATATGAAGTCTATCGTAGAAGATGCGCTTGCAAGAGCAGAAATGGAGAATGCAGAGGGGCAAAAGCCCCAGAAGAAGGAATTTGGCGAAACGGATGATGACCTCATTGAAATCTTAAAAGAGCTCAAAACCACCATACGTGTTTTTGGGTGCGGAGGCGGCGGATCAAATACTATTCAGAGAATGATGGAGGAGGGTGTTGATGGGGCGAACCTGTTTGCATTGAATACAGATGCTCAACACTTGCTTCATATTCACGCGAGTAATAAGATTTTAATAGGGCAGAAGAAGACCAAGGGGCTTGGTGCAGGCGGCATTCCGCAGATTGGAGAGGATGCAGCCAAGGAAAGTGAAGAGACCATCAGGGCGGCTGTGGATGGGTCTGATATGGTCTTTATCACATGCGGACTTGGTGGTGGAACTGGAACTGGGTCGTCCCCGGTAATTGCAGAAGCTGCCAGAGATGCGGGGGCACTTACCATAGCCATAGTGACCCTCCCTTTCAGGGTAGAGGGTATGGTCCGGCGAGCAAATGCCGAAGCGGGGCTGGAACGTCTGCGCGAAATAGCGGATACCGTTATCGTCGTGCCTAATGATAAATTGCTGGAAATCACACCGCGCCTACCATTACAGGCTGCGTTTAAGGTTGCAGACGAGGTGTTGATGCGTGCGGTTAAGGGGCTCACTGAATTGATTACTAAACCCGGGTTGGTAAATCTCGACTTTGCAGACGTTAGAACAGTTATGCAAAAAGGCGGAGTTGCCATGATAGGCCTCGGTGAGGCAGACGGCGAGGATAAAGCCATCGAGTCGGTAAAGAGGGCGTTGAGGAGCCCGTTACTTGACGTCGACGTCTCAGGTGCAACTACTGCATTGGTAAATGTAATCGGCGGGAATGATATGACCGTCGCCGAGGCAGAAGGAGTAATCGAAGAGGTATATCAGCGCATTGATCCAAATGCACGTCTAATCTGGGGGGCACAGATTGATCCAACATTGGAGCACACCGTCAAGACGATGATAATCGTGACGGGAGTAAAGTCGTCTCAAATATATGGGCGAGCAGAGGGACTGAAAGGGACCACTCAGAAGTACGGCATCGACTTCCTAAGATGATATCAACTGTCATTAATGATATGTGATACTTTGGACATAGTTTATAATGCCATTTATCGGGGATGGTGAAACGTTGGCGAAAAGAATCGACAGCAGGGCATTAGATAGCAGCATATCAAAAAAAATTAGTGAGTATATGAGGATAATCAAGTTAGCCAGAAAACCTAGTAAAGAAGAGTTCAATATGATCTCAAAGGTCTGTATAATGGGCGCCCTATTAATCGGCTTAATTGGATTTTCGCTATACTTCGTGTTGAGCATTCTGCCGCAGCTACTCATAGGCAAATAGATTTTGGAGAAGATTAGTATGGGTGAAAAAACAACCATCTATGTGGTTAAAACGACTGCCAATCAAGAAAGATCTGTTGCTAACCTGCTTGCACAAGTGGCGGCCAAAGGGGACTATGACATCAGGGCGATATTGGTCCCAAATGAGTTGAAGGGATATGTACTGGTTGAATCACCTGCAGGGGAGATCGTAGATGAGGCCATTCATGGTATTCCGCATACGAGAGGTTTGGTTAAAGGGCAATCCAGCCTTGCTGAAATAGAGCATTTCCTGACGCCGAAGCCGAGCGTTACAGGCATCTCAGATGGTTGTATTGTGGAATTGGTAGCCGGACCATTTAAGGGAGAGAAGGCGCGAGTCAAGCGAGTGGATGAGGGCCATGAGGAGATTACAGTTGAGTTATTTGAAGCGATGGTACCAATACCTATCACGATTAGGGGAGACCACGTTAGGGTATTGAGTAAAGAGGAATCCGAGGGTTGAATAGGAGGAGAAAATATGACTGAAACGATAGAAGTTCTTGTAGCGGGGGGACGGGCAAATCCAGGGCCGCCATTGGGACCGGCACTAGGGCCACTTGGAATAAATATCAAGCAGGTAGTCGAGGATATCAACGAAAAGACGAAAGAGTTTAACGGAATGCAAGTCCCGGTCAAGGTCATCGTAGATGATGACAAAAACGTATCCATTGAAGTGGGAACTCCGCCCACATCTGCGCTGATAATGCAGGAACTAGGGATACAAAAAGCCCCTGGTGCGGCTGGAATTGGTTCAGTAAGCGACCTCTCCATGGAGCAGGCGGCAAGAATCGCCAGGATGAAGATGGATAGCATGCTCTCAACTACGCTTAAAAAAGCCACAAAAGAAGTCATCGGCACATGTGTTTCAATGGGCGTTATCGTGGATGGAAAAAGCGCGAAAGATGCCTTAAAGGATGTTGATAAAGGGGAATACGACGACGTACTCGCTGACCGAATAGTTTAAAATCTACGAGGAATAGTATGGCACGCAAAGATATATTACAGGCTGTTAAAACGGCTTTAGGCTCACCGGAACGTAATTTTACCGAAAGCGTTGACTTGGCGATTAATCTTAAAAATATCGACATGGGTCAACCTCAAAATAGGATAGATGAAGCGGTGGTCCTCCCAAGCGGGGTGGGCAAGCCGGTGAAAATAGCAGTTTTTGCCTCGGAGGAGTTGGCTATAGCGGCGAAGGAAGCGGGCGCAGATATAATTCTTCCACTGGAACAGATTGATAAACTCAAAAAAGATAAGGCCAAGTCCATCGCCGATGAATACGATTTCCTCCTCGCCGAGGTACAACTAATGCCATCGATCGGCAAAAACCTGGGGCAGGTCCTGGGACCACGTGGCAAAATGCCGGACCCCATCCCTCCAAATACAGACATAACTCCGATAATCAAAAGACTGCGAAAGACTGTAAAATTGAGGTCCAGGGATAAAAAGACGTTTCATACGATGGTCGGATCTAAGTCCATGGCGCCAGAAGAGATAGCTGCCAACATCGAAGCGATTCTCAAGCACATCGAGGCGAAACTGGAAAAGGGAGTCCAGAATATTCGTTCGATTTATGTGAAAACCACGATGGGACCTGCAGAGAAGGTGATGTAATATGGCAGAAGTGTACAGCACCCATATTCCAAAATGGAAGAAGGACGAAGTCAAATGGATTAAAGAGTCAATTAATTCTCATCCTGTAGTGGGCATAGTAAATGTTCATGGAATTCCAGCAAGGCAATTGCAGCAGATTAGGGCGGAGTTATATGGGACGGCAATTCTGAAGATAGCCCGAAATACGCTCATCGAAAGGGCGCTTGATGAGGTCACAGATGAAACATCTGTGAGTCCGTCTAAATCTGTTGATTTAGTCGGATCTGATAAAAAGGTCCGCGTGCTGAAAGAATTTATTGAGGGACAAACTGCACTGCTGTTCACCGAACTGAATCCATTCAGATTACACAGACAGATCGAGAAAAATAAGTCATCTGCACCAGCAAAGCCAGGAGATATCGCTCCACATGACATCATCATAGAAAAAGGTCCAACTTCCTTTAAACCAGGTCCAATAGTGGGAGAGCTCCAGAATGCCGGGGTGCCAGCTGCGATCGAGGGTGGCAAGGTGGTAATTCGGGAGCGTAAAGTCCTCGTCAAGGCAGGCGACAAAATTCAGCAGCAGGTTGCAGATATTCTGGCAAAACTTGAGATATATCCAATGGAGGTTGGCTTGGATTTAAGGGCAGTATATGAAGGAGGAATGATATTCAGACCCGATATATTGGCGGTCGACGAATCCAAATACTTCTCGGATTTCATGACTGCCGTGCGTAATGCTTTTAACCTATCGATTAATATCGCATATCCTACAAGTGCATCGGTTCCGGTATTACTGCAAAAGGCATCTGTCGAAGCGAGAAGTTTGGCGATTGATGCGATGATATTTGAGCCAGATGTCATCGATGTACTACTTGCAAAAGCAAATGTTCAAATGGTATCCCTAACAGCCAAACTTTCAGAGAAAGGCTCAGAGTCAAAATCCAAACAGGTGTCAGAAGAAGCGGGTGAAGTTAAAGAGGGAGAAAAGGATATATAAACGTGATTGAGTATTGGTCATGTTGGAGTCCCGAAGGGACTAGATGAAACATCTGCGACATGATCAAAAAAGAGGTGTTATAATATGGAATATGTATATGCAGCACTTATATTACACAATGCTGAAAAGAATATTGATGAAGAGGGCATTACCGCCGTATTAAAGGCGGCAGGTATCGATGTCGATAAATCGCGAGTAAAAGCGCTTGTAGCCGCACTCGACGGCGTCAATATAGACGAGGCCATTGCACAAGCGGCGTTTACGCAGGCCGCACCAGCAGCAGCGCAGGCTACACCAGTCGCCGAGGAAAAGAAGGAAGAAGATACAAAAGAAGAAAAGAAGGAAGAAGAAAAGAAGGAAGAAGCCGGAATGGAAGGGCTTGGTGCCCTGTTCGGCTAATTTCAACATCGCTCCCACTTCTTGGATCACAAAGGAGTGGGGGACCAATTACCACCTCTGTTGTTTCGTCAACATCTTCATTCGCCTTTTAATTTCCTCTTCTGCAAACCCCTTGTTATATTCCTTTTTAAGATGACGGTATAATTCGATAAAATCCCTGCGCATATGTTTAGAGAGATAAATCGGGCCATGTTCGGCTTCGCCCTCTTTATGAACTCTATCGATTACTTGCTCTGCACTTTCCCATGCTACTTCTGTTGTTTCCTCTTCTTCTGTCATGATACCCTTCTTAAATATGCGCCCCAGTAACAAATACCTTTTTGAAGGTGGGCATATAAATAAAGCACAATGAACGACGAGCAGATTAAAAATAAGATGAAATCCCACTTCTCCAGAGATTATAATAACTTCTACCCGGCCAAGACGTTAGAATCCCTTGGTTTCTGCAGAAATATTTGTACAAAATGTGGCAAGAATTTCTGGTCTATCCAGCCGCGGGATTTCTGTGATGAACCTGCATGCAGTGGCGGGTATCGGTTTATCAACCAGACTATCACGAAGTGGAAATTTGGATATAAAGAGGTCTGGGACGTATATGTAGATGCGTTCAAGAAATGGGATTATGTACCGCTTGACAGATATCCAGTCGTATGTAGGTGGTATGACGATCTCTACTTTGTGACCGCGGGCATAAATGATTTTCAACCATATGTCGTTTCTGGGGAAGTGGAGCCGCCAGCGGATGCGGTGATTGAACCACAATTCTGCCTGAGATTCCAGGATATCGACAGCGTGGGAATCACCGGGAGACATTACACCGGTTTCATAATGGTGGGCCAGCATGTGTTTAATACCCCGGATAAGTACGTCTATTTCAAAGAGGAGGGAATAGCCCAGATATATGAGTTTTTAACAAAGGAACTGGGGATCCCTCCACATGAATTATACTTCCATGAGGATGTCTGGGCAGGCGGAGGAAATTTTGGCCCGTCGATGGAGTTTTTTTCAAGAGGTCTTGAGCTGGGCAATCAGGTGTACATGCAATACCAATCACTGCCAGACGGCTCTTATAAAGAACTTCAAACCCAGGTAATCGACATGGGTGCAGGTCTGGAACGATGGTCATGGCTTTCACAGGGGACTCCCATGTCATATGATACCGTCTTCCCGGGTGTCATGAAATATTTATACAAATATGGGGGCGCCCCCCCAGATTTCTGGAGCAAGTTCGCGGGATATGCCGGTCTGTTAAATAGGATGGATGACAGTCGTATTTGGACTGACATGGCATCTCATATGGACATCGAGCCACATGACCTCAAAGAAGAAGTTTACAGGATGCGGTCGCTTTATGCTTTGGGGGATCACACAAGGACACTTCTGGTCGCACTGCATGATGGTGCACTGCCCAGCAATGTGGGGGGAGGATATAATCTCAGAAATATCCTGAGACGTTGTTGGTCACTCATCGAGGAGTATGACATCAATGTCGAGCTTGAAGACCTTTTCAAACTTCATATCGATGAATTTGGCAAATGGTTCACCGAGCTCAGAGATTATGGAAGTCTGTTCGAAATCCTGCAAATCGAAAGGAGGCGATATGATGAGGCGTTGAGGAAGGGCAGGAACATCGTGCAGAGGTTGGCACAGAGAAAGGAAAAATTCGACGTAAACAAACTGGTAGAATTGTATGATTCTCAAGGGATATCTCCAACCGTCATAAGGGAATTCGATCAATCCGTCACGATCCCGGATGATTTTTATCACCGGGTGCAGATGCGGCATGAGAAACAAGATGTGAAAGTAGATAGGACAAAATACGATGTTACAGGGATATGCCCCACGAAGATGCTTTATTATGAAAAGCCAGCGGCAACGAAGTTTACTGCAAAAGCCACCAAATGGATTGCGCCCACCAAAATAATACTCGACAGGACCCTCTTTTACCCAAGCAGCGGGGGACAGATGCATGATACTGGAACGTTAAACGGAGTAAAGGTCCTCGATGTCATAAAAGAAGACGGCGTTGTCATACATATTACTGAAAAGCCCATCGAAGGCGATGTAGTCGAGGGAGTCATAGATGCCGAGCGGCGAAAGGTCTTGTCCGAGCACCATACCGCCACGCACATAGTAAATTATGCTGCTAGAAAGGTCCTTGGAGAGCATATCTGGCAGGCTGGCGCCGAAAAGACCCTTGAAAAGGCGAGGCTTGATATCACCCATTATGACTCCCTGGACATTGACCAGCTGCAGGAGATAGAAAGGGCGGCAAACGAGCTTGTGAAACGGGATATTCCGGTCCGTATCATGGAATGCCAAAGGGGAGAAGCAGAAAGCAGATATTCTATGAGGATATATCAGGGCGGTGCTGTTCCTGGAAAAACGTTAAGAATTGTTGCCATAGACGATTACGATGTGGAGGCATGCGGAGGCACACACGTAAGAAATACATCGCAGGTTGGATTAATTAAGATTATCAACTCGGAGAGAATACAGGATGGTGTCGTGCGATTGGAATTTGTGGTAGGGGATAATGCGATGAAAGAGATACAGCATCAGGAGAAAATTTTAAAAGAATTGTCAGACCTGTGGGGAGTTTCACGGGACGACATTCCCAAGACTGCGAAGAAGTTCTTTGAAGAGTGGAAAGGGCTCAAGAAGGAGAACGCCAGGCTGAAGGAGGAATTGGCTAAGGCGAGGATATCGGACATGGTCAACAGTGCGCGTAAGGTCGACGATGTTAGATTAATCTCGAGGACATTTGCCGACGCCGATATAGAAGAATTGATAAAGATGGCACCACTCTTGGCAAAGGGGGATGTAGTTGTGATCCTCGCATCCAGCAAGGATGGTGCGAAAATAGTGGTTTCGGCTGGACCTGTCGCAGTCAAGCACGGCATCGACTCGGGCGCCATCGTCCGCGAGTTATCCAAAATGGTAGGCGGCGGCGGCGGCGGAAAACCGGGGCTTGCGCAAGGCGGCGGACCGAAGGTGGAGAGGTTGGATGGGGCGCTGGGAAAAGGGGCCGAGTTGGTCAAGAAGCAAATGCGACCTTGATATGAGCCACCTTCCTTATACACAATGCTTTAAATCTTAACACCCATTATGAAGGGAGGCTCATGTTCCTAGAATGTATCGAATGTAAAATCCAATATCCAGATTCGGAAATCATTTACATATGCTCAAAGTGCGGCGGGCTTCTTGATGTCATCTATGATTATTCGAAGATCGATTTTCACCCGTCAGCACAACCCCCCTCCGTTTGGAAGTATGAACCACTTTTGCCAATCAGGGGGGACCCGGTATCGATACACGAGGGGGGAACTCCCCTCTACAAATGCGACCGGTTAGCGAAGCAAATCAGCATCCGCGAGTTATACGTCAAACATGAAGGCTTGAACCCGACTGGTTCGTTCAAGGACAGGGGGATGACCGTCGGCGTATCAAAGGCGCTTGAATTAGGAATGCGAACCGTTGCTTGTGCATCCACCGGCAACACATCCGCATCTCTTGCGATATATGCGGCAAAGGCTGGAATATCTGCTGTGGTGTTGCTGCCAGCCGGCAAGGTGGCGATGGGAAAGGTTGCGCAGGCGTTGATGCACGGCGCCAAGGTCATCAGCATTAAGGGCAACTTTGACGATGCATTCCAGCTGGTGCAAGAGCTGTGTGATCAAGGGGGATTTTACCTTCTCAACTAGGTGAACCCGTTCAGGCTTGAGGGGCAGAAGACC
>JAJOKI010000119.1 GCA_021129915.1 Methanocellales archaeon
GCGACCTCGCTCGAATTCTCGTTGCCGCACTTAGAGGAGAAACACCGTCAAACATCCTCATCTATGGGAAGACCGGGACGGGCAAAACAGCAGTGGTAAAATATGTTGGAAAGGAGCTTGAGGAAACCAGTGAGATGAAGGGAACGCCCTGCTCGACACTGTATATCAACTGCGAGGTAGTTGACACTCAATATCGGGTGCTCTACCATTTGGCAAGACTTTTTGGAAAGAACATCCCGCCAACGGGCTGGCCAACCGACCAGGTGTATGATGAATTTAAAAACAGCATCGATACTGAGAACAGAAGCATCATAATAATCCTGGATGAGGTAGACAAACTGGTCAAAAAAGGCGACGAGATATTGTACAACCTCACAAGGATCAATTCTGAATTAAATAATGCTAAAATTAGCATAATCGGTATATCAAACGACCTTAACTTCATAGAATTCCTGGACCCGAGAGTCAGATCATCTCTAGGGGAGGAGGAGATAATATTTCCACCATATGATGCCAACCAGCTCAGAGATATCCTCGAGCAGAGGTCAAGAATGGCATTCAAACCCGACGCACTCGAGGCGTCGGTGATACCTCTTTGTGCTGCTTTTGCAGCGCAGGAGCACGGCGACGCAAGACGTGCACTTGACCTCCTACGCATCTCCGGCGAACTGGCAGAGCGCATGAAGGGGGATAAGGTTAAGGAAGAACATGTGAGAAAAGCCAGGGACAAAATTGAAGTGGACCGCGTCGTGGAGGTAGTGCGCACGCTGCCAACACAATCCAAATTAATTCTATATGGGGTGGTCGCGCTCTATAAAAACAACCCCAAGAAATTATCCACCGGCGAAGTCTACAACATCTACAAACGCTTATGTCGCCAGATCGATATGGATGTCCTGACACAACGGAGGGTTACCGACCTCCTCTCTGAACTTGATATGTTGGGCATAATAAACACAGCAGTGGTCAGCAAGGGACGGTATGGGCGGACAAAGGAAATATCGGTCAATGTTCAGCTGGAGCAGACAAGAAACATAATACTCGAAGACTATAGATTAAAACCACTCGGCGGTATTGCATCAGTCGGGCAGACCAGGTTGTAACACCAATCTGACATATCCTAAATATGGCAATCTCCCCCATGCAACGCCGACTATCCACTCCGGCTTTACAGGACCGCTTAGGTTTGGTTGGTCGTAGTGTTGATTGCCATCCCCCCTCGTGATATAGCCAGCGTGCTGGGCAACCTCGCCGCCGGGCATTCGGTCCCCAACATCCACCCAATACATTGCCCTATGGATGATCGGCGTCACGTACGGGTCCCCATTTGGCCTGAACACGATCACATCACCAAAGTCTCCAAATGTTCTATGGCCTATCTCCTTACCGACCCGGTATGTTGTGATTTCAACGCGACTTGGACACTGTATGAATACGATATCGCCGATGTGTATGTTTGGCATCATGCTGCCAGACTCAACTGCGACCATTGCAGGCCACGTTCCGGCCAAAGCATACACTACCAGCGCCACCATGCCCACGATCGCCACGGCAGAAACCAAATCTTTTATCACTCCACTCAAAAAAGATCGCCCCATCTTTCTACCACTATCGCATAATTTATGCACACCTATTATAATATTGCTGATTCTATGGGCACAATAGATAAAATTATCCAAAAATTCGCCGCAACTGGATATCAAATACATCCAGATGCGGTTAAGCTGATCGAGCAGCACAACGGGTCCACAAAAAGTATGGTACAGGACATACTCGCATCATTAGACGAATCGGTGCTGGTAATCGCCCCAGAGCACATCAGAAACGTGCAGCAGGGATTGCAACCAGCGATTAACACAACCAGACAAACAACCCATATAACAACTGCACCAGAGGCCATTATTTTAAGCGACGTCACGGATGATTCAACATGCATTGGCAATTATAATGAGTTCGTCAGATATTTTCGTGACCGTTATGCTAGGTTGGGGGAAATAATTCGAAAACGGGTTAGCGCCAGACCCATCGAGACCGTTAACAAGGGCAGGCAAATAAACGGACGAGAGGACATCACCATAATAGGGATGGTGTCCGGCACCAGGGCCACCCCAAACGGGCACAGATTGGTAGAAATGGAGGACCCAACTGGGACGATATCCGTACTTTTTCTTAAAGACAAGGACGCATTTGAGAAATCTCAACGGATTATTTTGGATGAGGTCATCGGCATCACCGGCTCGCTTACAAATGATGGTGGGCTGTTGATCGCGAACAATATCATATGGCCCGAAGCACCAGCAAAGAAAAACAAACCGCATAAAACAGGAGAACCAACTTACGCCGTCCTGATATCTGATGTGCACATAGGCAGCAATATGTTTTTAGAGGAGACATGGTCCAGGTTCATAAGCTGGATAAACAGCGACGTCGGCAACGAACAACAACAAATGCTTGCAGAGCGCGTTAAATATCTGGTGATTGCCGGCGACTTAGTGGACGGCATCGGCATATATCCAAACCAAGAGAGGGAGCTTGCCATTCTGGATATTTATGAGCAATACAGGCTCGCTGCCGAGCATCTATCGGGCGTGCCATCGCGCATCAAGGTCATCATCGCTCCAGGAAATCACGACGCGGTCCGCCAGGCAGAGCCGCAGCCAGCACTTCCCAAACAAATAACATCTATGTTCAAATCCCCCAATATAACATTCGTGGGCAATCCATCGCTAATCGAATTGAACGGCACCCGCATCCTTGTCTATCACGGACGCGCCCTGGACGACCTGGTCGCAGCGCTCCCGGACATCACATACTGCAAACCAGACAAAGCCATGATCGAGATGGTGAAACGCAGACACCTCTCTCCGATATATGGGGGACGCGTCTCCATAGCACCAGAGAGGTCCGACCACCTCATCATCGACCCAGTGCCCGATATAATCCACTGCGGCCATGTACACACCGTTGGCGTATCCAAATACCGGGGCGTCACACTGATAAATTCCGGCACCTGGCAGAGCCAGACAGAGTTCCAGAAGCGCATGAATTTAGAGCCAGTTCCAGGATGCGCATCCATCGTCAATTTGAATACGCTGGAAACCTCTATTTTGAAGTTTTATACGTGAGGTTTATTTGAGGAAAATGAACAAGGAACTTGAGAGAAGCATAAAAACCCTCAAAAGTTTGGAAGAGCAGATAAGAAATGAGTATAAGGCAGAGATTATCGGGTTGTTTGGCTCATATGCACGGGGAGAACAAAAAGGAAGTAGCGATGTGGATATTCTCGTAAAATTTCTTGAAGGGGCCACATTATTTGATTTAGTTGGCAGACTTCCTTGAAGAAAAACTCAATGTGAAGGTAGATATCGTTTCAGAGAGGGCGGTGAGAGAGGAGCTAAAAGAACAGATACTTAAAGAGGTCGTGATGGTATGAAGAGAGACTACAAACTCTTCATAAAAGACTCTTACTATATCGGTAGAATTTGACCTTCGGAAGTATGGTAAAAACACCCCAAATCTCATCTGGGGAAATTGGATTAGAAAAGTAATTTTACTATATGAAAGAAACTCTGGAAAGGTGGCGAAGAGGGTCCTGGAGTCCATCGACCAAGCAAGAAAAGGCAAAACTATCTCCGAGAAGAATTTGGCTTATGAGTGTTGAAATATCTTTTCCGTAAACTTTTCCTTCTCAAATCCACATCGATTAAAATGACCTTCTCCATACAGAAAAACTTCATGTCAGAGCAACGACTCGGGTTGTCATTGGTAACCACCAACCAATAGTTTACACGAAACCAATCACAACATATTTCAAATCAGCGCCCAATGGTAATGGGCATGAATATAAACACAAGTGAGCGCATTGCATCTTATTTCAGCTCACTGGAAAGCGGGCTGGAGCAGGCGATGCAGCTGGCGCGGATGGCCAGAGAACAGGGGGCAGACCCCGAGCCGCATCCTGAGATACCTCCGGCCAAAGACCTGGCAGACCGAGTCGAGGGTCTGATCGAGATATCGGGCGTAGCGCAGAGGATCAGGGAACTGGAACCAAAAATGTCCAGAGAAGAAGCCGCATTTCAGATCGGTCTGGACTTTGTCGAGGAACGCATCGGCACGTTCAACTCAAAAATTGATGTGGTGGAGGGCGCCATCCGGACTGCGGTTGCAATACTCACCGAGGGGGTTGTAGCAGCGCCCATCGAGGGCATCGCGCGCGTTGGGCTGGGCAAAAATGACGATGGTACAGATTATATAGGGATATACTATGCCGGACCGATTAGGAGTGCAGGCGGAACCGCTCAAACGATATCAGTTCTTGTCGCTGATTACGTGAGGCGAAAAATGGGCATCGGCGCCTACAAACCACGAAAGGACGAGGTCGAGCGCTATGTTGAAGAGGTTTTGCTTTATGAAAAAGTGACAAATCTTCAGTACGCCCCTGCCGCGAAAGAGATTCGGCTAATCGTCGAAAACTGCCCCATCTGTATAGACGGCGAACCCACCGAGGAAGCAGAGGTTTCGGGGTATAGAGATCTGGACAGAATCGAGACCAACAGAGTCAGAGGAGGGATGGCACTGGTGCTCGCCGAAGGTCTCGCATTAAAGGCACCAAAGATCAAGAAGTACGTGTCCCAACTGGGTCTTGATGGCTGGGAATGGCTGGACGATCTCACAAAAGGCATAAAAAGTACTGGGACCGGGGAACGGAAAGACGAAACAATGAAGCGGAAGGGGCGGTTTCTGGACGATATCATAGCAGGCAGGCCCGTGTTTTCACATCCCTCTCGGCCCGGGGGATTTCGATTACGATACGGGCGGTCGCGTAATTCTGGTTTTGCCACAGCAGGCATCCATCCCGCCACGATGATAGTATTCGATGACTTCATCGCCACCGGCACACAGATGAAGATCGAGGGGCCTGGGAAGGCAGCAGGCATGTTGCCGGTAGATTCTATAGAGGGGCCAACGGTTCGATTGATCAACGGGGACGTTCTGCAAATCAATTCAGTGGAACAGGCACACGAACTCCGCCCAAGCATTTCAAAGATAATAGATGTGGGAGAGATATTGATCAATTATGGGGATTTTTTGGAGAACGGCAACCCCCTCGTTCCGGCATCATATTGTTATGAGTGGTGGATACAAGAACTCGGGACAAAGACCGCCATACAGGAAGATTTGAGGGACATATCCCCGGAAACAGCGTTCGAGTTGTCGGAAAAATTTGGCATACCACTACATCCCAAATACACCCATTTCTGGCATGATATCTCCATCCAGGAACTGGAATTGCTGGCGAGTTACATCTCGGAGAAAGGACGGCATGACGAAACCCTCACGATCCCCTTGGATGCGAAGATAAAGGGAATCTTGGAAACGTTGCTGATTTCACACAAAGTTCGTGAAGGCAGCATAATAATCGAGCAACCACTCCCACTCATCAGATGCCTTGGTCTGTCGCCCGAGCTGAGCAGGTTGCATATCCTGCCATCGGACGCAAAAACGACCGTAAACGCAGTATCAATACTGAGCGGCGTGCATATCAGGGAGCGCGCACCGGTTAGAATCGGCGGTAGAATGGGTCGTCCGGAAAAATCAAAAAAACGGGAAATGCGCCCAGCAGTCCACATCTTATTTCCGCTGGGTCAGGCAGGGGGCAGAATTCGCTCGCTCCAGGATGCGACAAACCATTCAAAATCGCTTAATGACAAAATAGGCGAGATTGAGGTAGAATTAGGGGTTAGAAAATGCCACAATTGTAACAAAACCACATTTAAGACCAGATGCGAGTGCGGGGAATTTACACAACCAACCATGTTTTGTCCGCGTTGCAATATATCTGCTGGAGACCGGGACACGTGCCCGCGCTGCAACAAAGGCACTACCAGCATTCGATTGCAGACAATCGACCTTAGAACACTTTATTCTCAATCATTGAAACGACTGGGCGAACGCGACAATCTCAACGTATTCAAAGGCGTGCGCGGGTTGATATCCAAGAATAAGACGCCAGAGCCATTGGAAAAGGGCATACTCAGGGCAAAACACGACGTATCCGTATTCAAGGACGGAACTGTTAGATATGACCTGACAGACCTCCCTCTCACCCACTTTAAACCCGGGGAGATTGGCGTGCCCATAGAAAAGCTCAAAGAGCTTGGATACGACGTCGACCGCCATGGCAAACCCCTCATCGATGAAAACCAGACGATCGAACTCAAACCACAAGACCTAATACTCTCTAAGGACGCTGCCAGGTATCTACTGCGCGCCGCCAACTTCGTGGACGATCTGCTGGTAAAATACTATGGGGTGGAACCATATTATCGCGCCACCTCAACAGAGGACATGGTCGGACACCTCGTCATAGGGCTTGCCCCCCATACCAGTGCGGGAGTGCTTGGTAGAATGCTCGGATTTAGCGATGCATCCGTCGGGTATGCGCACCCGTTCTTCCATGCGGCGAAACGCCGTAACTGTGATGGCGACGAGGACTGCGTGATGCTGTTAATGGACGGACTGCTCAACTTCTCGCGTTCGTACTTGCCTGATAGGCGCGGGGGCAAGATGGATGCGCCGCTCGTGCTCACGACGAGGATAGACCCCAACGAGATCGATAGCGAGGCGCACAACATCGATGTGGTGGACCAATATCCACTGGAATTTTACGAAGCGACATGCAAATATGCAGACCCAAAGGACTTGGCACCCAAGATGGATATAATCGGCGCGAGACTTGGCTCACCTGCGCAGTATGAGGGATTCGACTTCACACACGACACATCCAACATAGCGGCCGGCCCAGCCAACAGTGCCTACAAGACCCTTGACACGATGGTGGATAAACTGGGGGCGCAACTAATCCTGGCAAAAAAAATCAGGGCAGTAGATGCCAGAGATGTGGCAGAACGCGTCATCAGCTCGCACTTTCTACCGGATTTGATAGGCAATTTACGTGCATTCTCACGACAAAAAGTGCGGTGCGTCAAATGCAATAAAAAATTCAGGCGCCCCCCACTCAGTGGCACCTGCTCGAAATGCGGCGGACGGATAATTCTGACGGTGCACGAGGGGGCGGTTAAAAAATATCTGGACGTCTCGCATAAAATCGCGACGGAGTATGACATCTCAGATTACACAAAGCAGCGATTGAAATTAATCGACCTCGAAATCCAATCCCTCTTCAAAAGCGACAAGTCAAAGCAAATGGGTATCGTGGATTTTATGTAATCATTTGCTTAGGCCAATCGCCTTTTTTATCGACCCCGTCTTCTTATAATCAAGGTGGATCGCGTATAGGAGGGACAACGCTCCAAGTATGATCAGAAACAATCCAACGCCCATTATCATCATCGTGAGCATCCACCGGTCCACTAAGAACACAATGCCACACAACACTCCGACCACTCCAAGCGCAAGCGCCAGGTAGTAGAATTTTAATTCATCTTCGACATCAAATCCCATAATCTTCATCAGACCACCTTAAAGATTATCTGATTGTTCTGTTATATATGTTTTTCTTATCTATCTGTATTTTGCAAACTCGCCACGATCGCCTGTCCGAGGGAAATCCCGCCATCGCCATTCGGTATCCGGTCATGCATGATGAATCTGAAACCACGTTCTTCGACCAACTCCCATATCTTTCTGGTAATGTGCGCATTATATGAAACACCTCCGCTGATCCCGATTGTCTCTATATTTTGCTTTTTGGCAACATCCATGGCGAGCTCGGCAAGACCGGCTGCAATCGCGTCTTCTGCGGAAAATGCGAGGTCTGCTTTTGAGTAAGTGCCCAGGCCATCATATATGCTCAATAGGATCTGCGTTGTATCGAACACCCTTCTACTCCCTTCTGTTTTGAACCTTATCGGGATATCGGGCACGTCCTTTCCACCTCTGGCAACACTCTCCAGCTTCATCGCCGGCTCACCTTCGTAACTTCTGTAATATGTTATGCCCAGGAGCGCGGAAACCGCATCCAGAATGCGCCCCGTGCTCGTCGTGCGCATGACGTTGACATCTCGCCTCAACTGCTCGATGATGACCTGCACCTCATTATCATGTTTGAATTGTAGTTTTACCCTTGCGAGTTCATCATCGCTTAGGACCTTACTGAGGATTCCCAGAACCATGCGCGACGGATAATATGTGGCGAGATCGCCGCCAGGCATTGGTTGGGTTTCAAGGCTCGCACATCGCGTAAAATCATCGTAGCTCGCCATTAGTATCTCCCCTCCCCAGACGGTGCCATCTGGGCCATAGCCAACACCGTCGACGGCAATGCCCACGATTTCGGAGTCTATGGGCAACCCATTATCGATCATGAGTGAGACGAGATGTGCGTGATGATGCTGCACTTTTATGCTCTTTGCATTCTCCATGGCATAACGGGTCGTATTGAACAGGGGATGAAGGTCGCAACCATATATGTCCGGGGATATACGAGTCAATTGTTTTAGGTGCCCCACCACATCGTTGTGGTATTGAAGCGTCTCTATTTCTCTCGTGTTTCCGACGTACTGGGATAGGTATGCCCGGTCGCCGTGTGCGATGCTTATGGTGACATCCTGTTCTGCGCCAACGCCAAGCGCATCCTTCTCCAGGACGAAGGGTAGTACGGTCGGTTCCGGGACATAGCCGCGCGACCTTCTGATGAAATTTGTTCTGCCATGGATGACCCTCACGACCGTATCATCGGTCCGATTCGCTATCCTTCTGTTGTGGAGCAGATAATAGTCCACAATTCCATTTAGTTTCTCAAATGCCTCCGTATTGCTCTTTATCATCGGCCTCCCCGGCAGGTTTGCGCTGGTCAGCACACATGTAGGCTCTTTGAGTTCCCTAAATAACAGATGATGTAGGCCGAGATAGGGCAACATCACGCCGATGGTGTGCAGTCCTGGCGCGACGAGTTCTGAAAAATAATATTCTTCGCTCTTATCCAATACGACAATCGGCCGTCTGTAACTGGTCAGAAGCTGCTCTTCGGTCTGGTTGATCAGGGCAAACCCCTTTGCCGTGTGCAAATCCCGCGTCATCACCGCGAACGGCTGTTCATCTCTTCCTATTCTCTTTCGCAGTTTCGACAGCGGGACATCATCGGCGACCTTTACTGCTATGTGGATTCCGCCAACCCCTTTGATCGCGACGATCCCACCTTTATCGAGAAGCTCTGCCGTTCTGATGATTGCGTCATCTCTGTCGCTTTCCATGATCAACGCTCCCCCATCATCGTACAACATCGTTTTCGGTCCGCAATCGCTGCAGCAGGTCGGTTGCGCATGATATCTTCTATCCATCGGCGAGGCATATTCCTCGTTGCACAATTTACAAAGCGAAAAGTCCATCATGGTAGTATTCTGCCGGTCATAGGGTAGATGGGAGGTCATCGTATATCTTGGACCGCAATTGGTACAGACTGTGAAAGGATAGCGGTATCTGCGGTCATTCAAATCGAACATCTCGCCGAGACACTCATCACAGATGCAGACATCTGGAGGAATTATCGAGGACTCGATTCTATTGCTCTTTTCACTCTTTCTTATCGTAAAATCGTTAAAATTTCTTCTGGGCACCGTTTCAATCTCAATCTTATCTATCCTGGAAAGTGGCGGCTTTTTCGTTTTCAGGTCATGTAGGCATGTCTCTATTTGCCTGTCATCCCCTTCAATCATGACCTCGACACCGTTTCCAAAATTGAGAACATACCCTTTCAATCCGTATTCATGGGCGAGCCCGTATACAAACGGACGAAATCCGACGCCCTGGACGATTCCATAAATGCGGAGCCTTTTACATTCCATATCCATCGACCATACAACTTTATAAATAATAAGTCGATACGTTGATAAACTGGCGTGTGATAAACTTTGCTGGTTGAGGTTGTGTG
>JAJOKI010000120.1 GCA_021129915.1 Methanocellales archaeon
AACACAGTTAGCTTATAAAAAGTTCGGTAGATAGTAGTTAGGCGACATTGACATTTGACCAGGAAAGTTATGTCAAGTGGCATCCTGCTCACCAAATTCCCAGCTCGTTTATTTTTATCAGCGGAAAAGATAGGCAATTCAAATTAAAGAAACTTTCTCCGGACCTCTTCCATAATCCCACCACTACTGCATAATTTACCCGAATTAAATTCCCCTATGCGCACCACTTCCGCCATCATGCCCCTGAGGCGCAATTGTCTTACCAATGCATCGGCGTCAAAATGTTGGTCATGTCCCAGCGCGATGATGTCCGGTTTTATATCCTTCAGTGGCGCGAAGATGTCCATCTCACTGCCAAGAACTGCCTTATCGACCATTTTGAGTGCTTTTACCATCTCCAATCGCTGTTTCTCGGGGATTATCGGCTTTCGTTTATGTTTAATGTTCGAGTCTCTGGCAACGATGACGATTAACTCGTCCCCGAGTTCCTTTGCCTTTTTAAGATATGTAAGATGGCCTGGGTGCAATATCTCAAAGGTCCCAGTCGCAAGCACTTTTATCATTCAATCCTCATCTAAAATCGATATGTCATCCTCGATTTCAACATCCAACACAGGCAATTCTATCCTTTTTCCAGCAGAGTTGTAGCATGCCCAGCTCTGCCCAGTATATGGATATCCTGCGATGATGTTATAATTGCCGCCACGCCCGAACATCATCAGGTCCTCCTCTGAAGGATGTGTGTTTACAGATGGATGACTGTGAACAGACCCCACGCTATCCAGAGTCAAGGGCATCATGTACAGCCTCATAACTGCGCTGACCTCGGATGAGATGGTGCCTGGCAGTATTATCACATCGGTGATGATATCTCCCCTTGCATGCAGCAACCCGGCAAATTCATTTGGGTGTATGGACTTACACGACTCAAGTATAAATTGCAGTGCGTCCTTTGCTATGCCCTTGATACGTTTCTGGAATGGCTTCATCTACTTCAATCGCTCCTTTACAGCAGCTATGATGATGGGTAAAGCTATCGTTGCATCGGCATAAACTGTAACAGTATGGGCATCTTCTCCCACCTTGCCCCATGACTTTGCCTCGTCCAGCGTCGCCCCTGATAACCCGCCCGTCTCCGCGCGGTCTATGGTGAGCTGTATCGCGTAATCAAATCCAGCCCTCGGCGTGACGAGCATGGACTGGAGTATAAAGTTCTTGGGAACGCCCCCGCCAACGAACATCGCGCCCGTCTTCTTCGCGTTATAGCAGATGTCCATGAATTCGCGCATATCCTTGAATGTGTCGACATCAAGTTTCTTGGTCTGCGTGTACAGCCATGCCTGCAGCCCTATGGCGGAATCCGCGATTGCTGGGCAGAATATCGGGACATTTTTTTCTGTAGCCATGCTTATTATCGAATTGGGGTCTTTGACCCGCATTCCTATCTCCGTCAGCAACTCCCTTATTCCCATGCATTCCCTATCGATGTCTGCAAAAATATCCAGAAGCCTATCCTCGAAAACGGTAAAGTGACGTTCTGGGATGAAAACGTCGAATATGCGATTAATCTGCCTGCGTCCCAGTTCAAGGTCATCTACCTGCTCCGTTCCTTTGTAGTGACGTCCTCCGAATGCTTCGATCAAATCGTGAACGATGTTTGCACCAGTAGTGACGAGAACATCTATCTGCTGGTCTTTTATCAAATCCACGACAATCTGACGCATTCCTGCCGGCACCATTGCCCCGGCGAATCCAAAAAACTTCGTCCCGTCGTCACGTAGCATCGCTTCATAAATATCAACGGCTTCTGCCAGTCTGCCCGCACCAAACGCAGCCCCCCTCATCTCCTCAATTAGTTGATTTATCGTCATATCTGACTCAAGTCGTATTTGTTTGATTGGCTTTTGCAACACTTTACTCGCCCCTCTTTTTTGCTGCAATGAATTCCCGAATCAATTTTGCACCCAGCAAGGCGGTTTGTCCATGGTCATAGTTAGGTGCAATCTCAACCATATCAAATCCAACCGCGCGAGATGCTATGTTTTTAATGACGAATCTAACGTCAGATGGACTCATCCCAAATGGTTCGGGCGTCCCAGCCGCCGGCGCGTATGCAGGATCGATGACATCGATGTCTATTGAGAGATATATTCTATCCGTACCTAAATAATCGAGCGCCTCCTGCACCACCATATCGATGCCCTTTGATTGAACCTGCTCTGAGGTGTAAAATCTAACGCGGTTTTGCCTGGCGAAATCATATTCTTCCTTCGCTCCGCTTCGAACCCCAATGGAGACGTAGTTTTCTACTCTGCATTCCTCAAGGATGCGCCGCGAGACGCATGCATGACTCTGTTTACTTCCGCCGTATTCGTCTCTCTGGTCGAGATGCGCATCCAGCACCATGACTCCCACATCATCGAATGCTTGAATGCACGGATATGTCAGTGCATGCTCGCCGCCCATCATGATGGGCACCTTATTATCTCTTACGATTTTTTCCACTGCTAATCGTACGAGTGCAAGCGTCTCGTCTACGTTGGTGCTCACTTCAATATCGCCCAGGTCGCAGAATGGTACCTCGCATAGGTCTACGTCATGCTCTGAACTATAGGTCTCAAAATTGTAAGATGCTGCTCGCATTGCTGCAGGTGCTAATCTGGCGCCGGGACGAAAACATGACGTGCCATCGAAAGGTGCCCCGAATATAACAAATTCCGAGTCATTATAGCCGGCATCGGCATCTGCAAAAACAGGACGGATAAACAATTACATCACCGCATATCTATCTTTCTTTTTCCCATGCTTTCAAGATATATGATTTCCTGCCCTACACTTAATTTGCCCTGCAATTCCTTTTGAATCTTAAGCTCAAACGTAGAGTAGTCCTCCATGCACATTAGCTGTGCGGAATCTTTTCCAGAAAAAGACAATATCTGTGCTTTCTTGCGCTCAACTATGGGCACGTATATCTTAGTACTGATTGGCTGTACTATTGACCTTTTTTGATTGTCGAATATGCCGACTACATCTATTCGTGCCTTTGCAGACCCGTGTTTACCTGGTTTGGAAGTGACGATATTAAGGATTGCGCACGGCTCATCATCTATAATGACATATCTCCCCTGTTTGAGCGTTCTGACCTCTGTCTGTTCTTTCATTAACGTATCCTCTCCCTTACTCTCTGTAACACCTTAATACATATGCCACAATTTAAATGTATGTCAGTGACATACAGTAGCACCATGAAAAGATTATGCAGAGATATCGCAGATGCAGTTGGCGATGCCATCAAAGACTATACCAATATTGCGGAGGGGGGAGCCATACTTTACAAAGGAGCAGATGGTACTCCCACCGCAAGATTAGATGACGTCGCTGAGGGGGCAGCACTTCGCATTTTAAAGGAAGATGGGCGGTCGATCAGGCTGGTAAGCGAAGAGATAGGAACCATCGTCTTAGGCGAGCGCCCCGAGTTCACCATCGTATTAGACCCGGTGGATGGGACATATAATGCCATCCATGGCATACCCTTCTATTCAATTTCCATAGCAGTGGGGGGCTCCGATCTCTCTCAGATATATTATGGATACATCAAGGACCTGGTGACGGGAGATGTGTACAGCGCAGAAAGAGCCAAGGGAGCATTCATGAATGGAAAAGAGCTCCGTGTAGCCTGCAAGACCAATCTAGATGAATATTGCGTGTCGGTTAACGGGTGTACGCCGTTGATGAATTTCATGAATAAAAACAATAAAAGGATTCGAGTGATAGGGAGCGCTTCGCTCGAATTATGTTATGTGGCATCCAATAGGTTGGATGGATTTGTCGACATTAGAAGTCACTTGCGCATCACAGATGTGGCAGCAGGAAAATTGATTGTAGAAGAGGCGGGCGGAATCGTGACGGACGATAACGGCGCCATACTGAACTCGCCACTCGATGTCAGAAGAAGGGTTAATATCGTAGCTGCTAATGAGGAGATACACAAGGAGTTGGTTACCAGATTACAGGGGTGATGTAGGTGATACCAAAGAAAATAGGCGTTGTTTCACGATGCGACACGGTAGAGGCGGTTCAGATGGTCAATGCCATCGTGAACTCCTTCCAGGATTCGGTCAAGATAGTTCTGGAGCCGCGGGCCGCAGCCGAAATAGGCAAGCGTGAATGCGCGTCTCCCCTATCCAAAATGGATGTGGATATGATAATCACGGTTGGAGGAGATGGAACTATACTGCGCACCATCCAGCTGCTCTCCAAACCAACGCCCATCCTCGGCATCAATATGGGAGATGTGGGATTTCTGGCCGATGTCCATCCGACAAATGCCAAAGAAGTGATCGAACAGGTACTCAGGGGATTTGAGATACAGAAGCGTGCGCGACTTGCCGTACACGTGAATGATAAAAAGTTCCCTCCTGCGACCAATGAGGTGGCAATTATCACTTCAAGACCGGCCAAAATACTACACTTCAGAGTTTTGATCGATGGGAAAGAAATCGAAACCACAAGAGCTGATGGTGTTGTAGTGGCAACACCCACCGGCTCGACTGCATATGCCATGAGCGCCGGCGGACCCATCATCGACCCACATGTAGATGCCTTTGTGATCGTGCCCCTCGCCCCCTATAAACTATCTGCCAGACCATGGGTCATCCCGGGAGATAGTGAAATAACACTTGAGTTATTGCGCATAGACAAGAACGCCACGGTCGTCATAGACGGGCAGCATCGTCAAACCATCACAAAAGAGGACATCACTAGATTTACCAGGGCAAGAGAACCTGCGCTGTTCGTCAGGATGGATAGGGATTTTTACGCAAAAGTCCGAGACACGTTGGTGGTCTGAACGATGTATAAAATAGAGTCAGTCATAATTGATGATAATACAGTTTATTGGTGATATCAGCCCCATATAGATAAATTTTATATAGGGATGCTTTATATAACTATATTCCACATAGCTACGAGTTAAAAAAGTAAAGGTGTTCAGATGATCGATAAATTTGTCAATATAATCAAGAAGATTTTTGGTGCTGATAAGACCGGAGTAGTTACTGGTAAGGATGGGGTGGTCAGCGAGTTAATTCAGATGATTGATGGTGTGGCAAAGGAGACGATTATTGACCGCCGAGGTTTTTCCAGACAGAAAGCTATGTATAGAGATTCTCTTAAAATTATACTGGAGAGGCGGGGGGAAGCCGAAGCAAGAGAGCTTTGTGCGTGGATTATGAACGACATAAAAAAATATGGAAAAGCTCCGAAAAGCAAAAGCGTGAGAAAGAAGGCGGGGCTTTTATGATGGGCTCTATGGAAAAGCGATTGGAGCAGTTTTAATTATCGCTGGAATAATCTTTGGTCTTACTGGAATTGCGATCACAATTTTATTGTCATCAAAAGAAGCGAACAGCTCGCCCTTTAGTTTCTTGGACGCTCCCTTGGGCAGGGTAATTGTAAGCCTTCTTACTCACTTCATAACAAAATTTTGCATGCAATCCTTCGGGAACTTCTACCCACTCGCCCTCTGGCAGTGTTTCTATGTCCTCTATGGATTTGATCTTAACTTTTCTCATAGCACATTACTTTCTCCTTTTCTTATATGTGTTCTATCGAATCTTTATCCCATTGAATAACTATTTCTCTTCTCGCCTATATCGCTTCCAAGATCGTTTCAATAGATTTATCAATTGGTAACTATGATAAATAAGATGGTAACGACAGTTCAAGGCATAAAAATGCACAAAAAAATATCGGCAACAGCCTCAATCTACCCAAACTTCACCACCGACTAAATCAAAGATTTAGACGGAGTTGTAATTCCTACAGAATTTCAACACTTCCACATTGGCTTGCTTTAAAAACTCCAGTGCATTTGTATCAGGATAATTTCCGCGATAAACAACCCTCCTGATTTTCGCATTGATTATCATCTTAGCGCAGAGTATGCACGGCTGATGTGTAGTGTATATTGTCGCGTTTTCTGTACTCACACCATGGATAGCGGCCTGTATTATCGCATTTTGTTCAGCATGAACAGCCCGACAGAGTTCGTGCCGCTCTCCTGATGGGATGTCGTTTTGCTCCCTTATGCATCCAATGTCCAAACAGTGCGCCAGTCCATGCGGAGCTCCGTTATAGCCTGTTGACAGGATGTGTTTATCCCTTACTATCACAGCGCCTACTTGAGTTCTCAAACACGTCGCCCTCTTTGCCACTACTGATGATATCTCCATGAAATATTCGTCGACAGATTGCCTCATTTTTATTCCATATGTTACCCAATATCTTTTTAGAAGAAGTATTAAATGATATATGTATATGTTCATGTTGAAATTCCTACGGAATTACAACTCTCGCAGATGGAACATCTGCGACATTCAGAATGGGGAGCAAAAATGAAAATACAGAAACCGAGAGGTACACGCGATTTTTTGCCAGCAGAAATGACAAAAAGGCGCTTTATCGAGAATAAAATGCGCCAGACAGTAGAAAACTGGGGATATCAAGAAGTCCAGACGCCTATCTTTGAACACCTGGAACTGTTCACGATCAAATCAGGAGAGACTATCGTAAACGAAATATATGATTTCGAGGATAAAGGAGGGCGGGCGCTAGCTCTCAGACCAGAGCTGACCGCATCGGTCCTGCGGATGTATGTCGATGAACTGCAGGTGGCGCCAAAACCCCTGAAACTCTATTATTTCGGAAACTGTTTTCGGTATGAACGTCCGCAAAAAGGGCGTTTCAGGGAATTCTGGCATTTCGGGGCCGAATTGATCGGCAGCGACCGTCCTGAAGCAGACGCCGAGGTCATAGCACTCGCATCCTCTGTGCTTGATGTGATCGACCTTAAGGGGGATTTACGCATTGGAGAGCTGAGCACACTTAGATCCCTCATGGGTTCGCTGGATGTGGAAATACAGAGCATGATCATGAAGTATATCGACAAGAAAGATGCCCAAGGTCTTGCTGGACTTCTAGAACAGGTCGGCGCCCATGATATAAAAGAGCCTCTTCTCAACCTGATAAGTTTAAAAGGAGAAGGCGCAATCAGCAAGGCACGCGAGATAGTTGGCGACCTTCCGGGCATGGGTCATCTCGAAAGTGTTTTGGACATGTTAAATACACTTGGAATCGATTACTCGATTGATTTCGGCATTGCACGGGGGTTGGACTATTACACAGATATGGTCTTCGAAATCTACGCGGAGAACCTTGGTGCGCAGAATCAAATCTGCGGAGGAGGCGCCTATCGGCTGGCACATCTGTTCGGCGGCAGGGACGTGTCATCTACTGGCTTTGCCATAGGCTTCGACAGGGTCATCGAGGCGTTGGGCGCTATACGGGTGCCCACTCAAAAGACGGTCGTGGTCGTATCCACCGACAAGACGATATCCGAAGCACAAAAAATTGCGCAGCGATTGAGAGAACACGTTCCCACCAATGTAGACCTGATGGGCAGGAATTTTACTGCCCAGTTATCCCACGCCGATGCCATCGGAGCCGCCTATGCGGTCATAATTGGACCAAAAGAATTACGAACTGGGAAGGTTACCCTTAAAAATATGGAGACTGCGGAGCAGGAGATGCTGACGCTGGATGAGGTTATTCAGCGCATCACATATTAATACCTCGTGCTGAAAGTTGTGAACTCGCCTGTTGGGTTGTCCATCTTGACCTTTATGTCTTGAACGTATGCACTTGATGGCCCTCTTCGGAGCAATGCAATCAGTTTATTTATTTTGTCTTTTTTTCCCTCAACAACTACATGAACGCGGCCATCCGACATATTGCGGACGTATCCCGTCAGACCAAGGGGCACTGCATGACGTACAGTGAATGCTCTGAAGCCGACCATTTGCACCCTTCCAGATATGTATATCTCTGCACGCGTTTCCGTCATGGCCTTGACTCCTCTCTGCCTCAACTCCTGTTCAGCAAACAGTGTGCGACCACCTGTATTTTCATACGAGACCCATTGCCCTATTGGTCTTCTGCATTGATTTCTCTGCACTCCTTTCCAGATTTGTCATCGCACGAATCGCATCCACATTTTCCAGTATTACGGTTGATTCCTGGTGGATTGCCTGGAAGAAATATAGCTCCCCTCCTTCGACATCAATGGAATCTTCCCAGATGCAATTCTCCCATACATCATATCTGGGCCTGCCCATATCTCTCGCCATCTCGATGATGGAAGCGGTCGATGTCAGTCCATCTGCCGCGCTTATAAATCGGATTCTCGGCCCCTTTTGCAACACCGCCTTTACGTCGTCTGCCCCTGGAACGCTGTTGAACACCATATTCAACGTATGCAAATGCATCAACGTCGTGGGGATTTTGATTGCCATCGTCGTGATGTCGATTTCAGGCAGCACGGTTTTAACATCCGGTCCGTGATGGGATGGCAGTTTTATAGGGTCCGGTATGATGGCGTTGATGGGCCCTTTTTTGACGTCTCCAGGGTCCGCAGCACGTCGAACCAGGACTGCTCGCACCTTCTTTACGCCGAACGCCTCATTTAGAGGATGAATGACCCTGCAGAGGCCGGTGGTGTTGCACGAAACTATCCTGACGAAATCTCGTCCGATAGCGCCTTCATAATTGCATTCGGCATTGAATGAAAACCCAGCGACATCGTGTTTCTCCCCTCCTTCGAAAATCGCCTTGACGCCAGCTTTTTTATACGTGGGTTTGTTCCCTGCACCAATTCCGCCCGGCGTGCAATCGACGATGATGTCTGCCTTCTCCAGCAGATCGTGAATCGTACCCATGACATCAATTCCCGTTTTTCTAAAATCGTCCTGCTTTTCAGGAAGTGCCGCGTATAGATCATACCCCTTTTCGACCGCGTGTCTCGCCTCGAAACCCGGGTGGCGCTTGGTAACGCCGACTATCTCCATATCATCTTGCACGCTCACAGCATCTGCCACCCTTTTACCAATCGTTCCATACCCGTTTATCGCCACTTTAATCATTTATATCCCTCAAGAGGTTATCATAGGATTTTCTCATTCTTCTCCATAAATTCATCGATGTCGTATGGCTGAACCCACGAGCGAAAAACTGGACCGAAATTAACTTATTTGCGTGCAAGCACATAAAGTGATATTATTCCTGTTGATCGTATGCACGCTATTGTCTGTAGCATCTGCCACAATCGTTATCGATCCCCCCGCGGTCACAAATGGCGGCGGTTTTATTGATCATCGATGGCATGGGCTCATCATACATATATCCTGAGTTCACGCCATATGCTCTGGATGGCAGCGCTCTTAACCGGGCAAATGTAAGCAACATCATGCTGATCGCGGACGGTGGAACACGCGTCCTAGATATTAGAGCACCCCAGACCAGCACGGCCCCTGGACATTCCGTCCTCGTCACCGGCTACTCGCGTGCGGATACTGAACTGGTCGGGCGACGATATTTGACGTTTTGCGCAGTCATGACTATCTTTGCCTTGCCGTGATGCAGAAGGGCGACTTCGAGGAGATGCGCGCTAAACAGGATGCCATCCTCTTTGATGCATCTAACTCGATTCGAAATCCATTCATGGATGTGGAAGCCAATCCACATGTGCCGGTTGGTTTGCTCGAATGCGATCATACGCTATATGGCTGAAAAATTTCTGCTCACCGTGAATGTGGGTGCGGTGGATTTAGCAGGCCAGGATCATCCCTATCAAAGAATATGCAAACCTACGGGTCATCACAGGGTCCCCG
>JAJOKI010000092.1 GCA_021129915.1 Methanocellales archaeon
CCCCGAAAAGGGAATGCTACTCAGGCATAAAAATTTACCTTAACTGAACAGCACCAATCCATCTTTTAAATTTGTACTTATAATGCTTTTGGTTTTCAGTCCCGGCCATGCCATATTGAAGTATAGTGCATCCACCTCTAACGTGTTTGCCTACTCCTTTTCCGTCTATTGTATATATTGGATTAAGTTCGCTAATCAGATATGTCTCAAATTCGTCCAATCCTTTTGATTCCATAGGTAAAATCTTAAAATAGGCATCTTTTACTAAATATTCATCAACCATTTCCTCATCGCTAAGGTCTTCAAGTAAATGTTTCATAAACTGATATCCAATTCGTCTTCTCAAGTTATTCGACTTTCCAACATATAAGCAATCGTTTTCTTTGAAAAATACATAGATATCAGAGCCTTCCATCTCTTTTGAGGAAAGTAAATCCTTCTTAAGTTTTTCCCACTTTTGAAAGTTAGACATTACAGCACCTTGGTTTTATGAGTAAGGCATATTTAATTTTAACCTTTTAGTAATAATCATTGAAATATATGCATATTTTTATAACCACAACCATGTCGAACTGAGACGGGTCATCCTTGTGATTGTTGCATTGTTTAGATGTGAGTGAAATACGTCAAAAATTTATCATCTAAACAACCCCTCCACCTCCTTCTTCGGCGCCTCCTCGTGATACTCGCGCTCTGCGCCACAATTCCACCTTCGCTACATCACACATCAACAATCACCTGCGCCACCCATTTTCCATTGCGCTTCTCGATGGCCATCTCGTGATATGTGCAAGCCTTTACACCTGTCTTCGTCTCATGTTTTTGAAAATCTATCTGCTCGCCAGATGCTTTTGCGCTTAGCGCCATCCGTTTTTCATCTACCTTGGCGTCGAACTCGGAAAACACCAGACCCTCGGCATCGACATAAAAGAGCAGTTCGTTGAGCCAGTTGAACATCAGCGATGTTAGATCTTCACCATTGACCTCGATATCTTTTGCAACAATGGGCGCAACGTCCTTGGTTTCCACCATCGTCTCGAACATCGCAAGGGCGGCATTGGCAAATAATTCATCGAGAGTTGCGCCGTATGCCCTAAAGCAGACATCCGCTGTCGTAAAATCCAGGAATTCGAACTTTTTCATGCTACCATCCTCCTTTATCTACAAAGTCATCAGTTCAAAATATATGTATACGAAACAATATAAAGTGAGACATATGACCGCAATTTTAACCACTCGGACGTCTGACAAGTTAGTGAGAGATGTTGAAGAGCTTGCAGAAAAGGAACAATTGAACAAATCTGCCATGATAAGAAGGCTCCTAGCCGATGCGGTGGAGATGAAAAAAAGAGAAGAAGCCCTAGGACTCTATAAAGCCGGGAAGACATCGCTTCGGGGAGCTGCGAAGATTGCCAAAATCTCCCTTTGGGAAATGATCGATCTAGTGTCCAAGGAGGGATTATACCTCGACTATGGAAAAGAGGAATTAGCAGAAGATCTCGTGCCAATTCGGAGGAAAATGCGTGCAAGTAGTGAGTGTATACTTGGCCAAGATCGGGAAACTACATTTTTTAAATGAGCTTTTTGCTGAAGTGCCAATCCCAGAGGATGTCCATAACGAGGTCGTTGTCGATGGATTGATCATTGTAAAAAGTGCAGACATCACCAAATTGAAAAATGTCCCAATTGAGGGGGGTGAAAAGGCCGCTATATCGCTTGCTTTGGATCAGAAGATAGAGGATATTTTAATAGATGAGGCAAGGATTAGAAGATTGGCGAGGGTTTTAGGTTTGAGACCGAGAGGCACTCTCTGGGTCCTCTCCAAACTTTATGATGAGGGGTTTCTGTCAAAAGATGATTTGAAAGAAAGTGTGTTTGGACTCGTCCAAAAAGGTTACCGAATCAGAGAGGACATACTTGTGGAATTACTGAAAGAAATTGGGTAAATCTCCAATACAGAGAAGCCACTAAACCTCGCTGCCTCGAGATGCACAGTCCGAGGCCGATTAAGTCAAATTTTTTTCTTATAGCACTTCCGAAGGTCAAATTCTGGCAACTAAGTCGATGTTTAAGTGGTTTTTGGAGTATCGTAGAGATAGATGAGTTCGAAACAAATATGCAAAGAAAATAGGCATTCTGCAGTGTCATTTGCATTGGTTGGGATGCTACCTTACATAGAATGGAGAAGAGTTGGTGCGGCGTGGAAATTGTTTTTAAATAACTAATAATATCCCATGAAACTACCCATCCAAGTATAACAGTTTAAATAGAAGATAACGCTAATTGTAGAGAGGTTCAGATGACAAAGATACCAAAATGCATGAGTACGCAGCATCCCGATAATGTGAACTCTCCGTTTTTTGCAGAGCATACCCTACTTAGCGGAGAAGATGAAATACAGGAAGCATACTATGCATTCTCCCATCTGGGCTGTGATGAACAGATGTGGGATTGTGAGGGCAAGGAAGTCGATAGCTTTGTAGTCAAAAAATTACTGACAAAATACGGACCATTTTTTAGAGAGAAAAGATTGGGCAGGGATACATTCATTACGCTAAGGGTTCCAAATCCAACCATAGAAAAGGGCGAGGCAAAAATCTTATTGGAAACATTGGAAAGCGTACCCAGGTCATTTGACGCTGCTAAATTATTTTATGGAGACGAGATGCCGCCAGTATTCGAAGTCATCCTGCCAATGACGAGTACCTCTATGTGTATCGATAGAATTTATAGATATTACCGCGATTTTGTCGTGGGGAAACAGAACAAGCCATTTAGAGACGGAGACATAACGATCGCCGAGTGGATTGGGAAATTCGAGCCTGAAAGAATAAATGTCATACCTCTTTTTGAGGACATGGTCCACATGCTTGACGCCCACAATATAGTTGGAGAATATTTACAAGACAAGGATATTGAATATCAAAGAGTTTTCTTGGCAAGGTCGGACCCAACGATGAACTATGGGTTAGTTAGTGCTGTTCTTTTGAATAAAATTGCACTTCAGAGGCTGCAAGGATTATCAGAGGACATCGATGTCAAAATTTATCCAATCATAGGCGTTGGCTCGGCTCCATTCAGGGGCAATCTCAAACCCCAGACAGTTGAAGAAGTTATGGAAGAATATCCAAGCGCCCACACATTTACTGTTCAATCGGCATTCAAATATGACAACCCTCCTCAAGAGGTTGAAGAGGCTGTAAAAAAACTGCGAGAAAGAAAAACAGGTTCGCCCCAAGAAGTGGATGAGGAGAGGTGCCTGGAGATAATTGAAAAGTATTCTCAAGAATACCAAAAACAAATCGCAGTACTGGCGCCAACGATCAACAAGGTTGCAAGATATGTTCCGAGTAGAAGAAAGAGGAAGTTGCATATAGGGCTATTCGGTTATTCACGCGATGTGGGAGGGATTACATTGCCAAGGGCGATAACATTCACAGCCGCCCTTTATTCTATGGGCCTGCCGCCAGAAATTTTGGGTTTGAATGCCCTGGATGAAGATGACATTCAATTCATCAGGGAAGTTTATGTAAATTTCGAAGACGATTTGGTGGATTCTCTTAAATATTTTAATCCGAATACCGCTTTTTTACCAAAAGGTATCGAAGCAAAGGTTAAAGATTTTCCACTGGATTTTCAAATAGATGAAGAGCATAGAGAACTAACAGATTACATTGCAAACTCACTAAGGGAAAATAAGGCTGAAGAGTTGGGGGGACATGTTTTAAGAGCGGCAAGTTTAAGAAAATTTTTGGGATGAAGGAGATATCCTGATTAAGACAACATTTATATAATAATTAATCTATGTGGAAATACGAGATGGTCGCAAGTATTTTGTGTCCGTCGTATTGAATCTGACAAAGGCGCGTTGGATTGGCATCAGAACGAGTTTTAAAGCCAATCTCGCTTTATTTCCAGATTGTCGATTGACGTTAAAGTGGTGAGAAGTTCAAATGGCAAGAGATATACATCGCCCAAGACGTGGGTCTCTGGCATTCAGTCCACGAAAACGGGCAAAAAGCCAGGTGCCCATATTCAGGTCATGGCCAGAAGCGGCAGGAGAGCCCAGAGCACAGGGCTTCGTCGGCTACAAGGCCGGGATGACCCACATAGTGATGATAGATGACCAGCCGAACAGCCTCACAGAGGGCATGCAAATCACAGTGCCGGTTACAATTATCGAAACCCCTGCCATGAAAGTGGCGGCTATTAGAGTTTACACCAATACGCCAGACGGTGCCAAATCCATAACGGACGCATGGACAAAGGACCTGGATGAGAATTTGAGCAGATTATCACCATTACCGAAAAAGCATGATACAGATGCGGCATTAAAGCGCATCGAGGGGCTGATTTCACAAGACAGGATAGACGATGTTAGAATACTATATCACACGCATCCATCAAAAGTGACTGGCATCCCCAAGAAGAAACCCGAGCTGATGGAGTGCCGCATAGACGGCGGGGACATCATGGCTCGCTTTGAGTATGCAAAAAATATCCTTGGAAAAAATTTCAACATATCAGATATATTCAAAGAGGGGGAACTTGTAGACATAGCTGCCATCACAAAGGGGAAAGGTACCCAGGGACCTGTGAAGAGATGGGGAATCCAAATGCGGAAACATAAACATGCAAGAGCTGGAAAGACCAGGCATGTGGGCACTCTGGGTCCATGGAAGCCGTCCAGAGTAAGCTGGAAAGTGCCGCAACTCGGTCAAACTGGATATCATCAGCGAATCGAATTTAATAAGCGAATTCTAAAAATCGGATCTGACGCGAGCGAGATCGTGCCGGATGGCGGACTATTGAATTACGGTGTAGTTAGAAATGAGTTCATACTTCTCAAAGGAAGCGTTCCAGGTCCTGTCAAGCGCTTGATTCGGATAAGGCCATCCATCAGGCCGAGGGCATCACCAAAAGGAGTACCCGATATCAATTACATCAGTGTGAGGTCCAAACAAGGGTGATAGATATGTTGCAGGCACAGGTCATGGATTTATCGGGAAAAATCAAAGAAAAAATCGAGCTCCCCTCGGTTTTCGAAGAAGTATACAGGCCTGACCTGATTAAAAGAGCCGTTATCGCTGCGCAGGCAAATAGATTGCAGCCATATGGGGCCAGTCCATACGCAGGCATGAGGACGTCCGCAGAAGGATGGGGTACTGGCAGAGGAGTTTCACGTGCACCGCGGATAAAGGGCGGGAGTCGGGTTGCCAGAGTGCCTCAGGCTGTTGGAGGGCGCAGGGCCCACCCCCCGAAAACAGATAAAATCCTCTCGGAGAAGGTCAACAGGAAAGAGAGAAGAAAGGCAATAAGGTCTGCTATTGCAGCAACGGCAGATCCAGACCTGGTCGCAAGCAGAGGACATAAATTCGATGCAAAACTGCCACTGGTCGTCGATGATTCTATGGAGTCGTTGTCCAAGACATGTGAAGTGCGCGAATTTTTACAGAACATCAACCTGTGGGATGATGTGCTCAGAGCCAAAAATGGAAAATCGATACGGGCTGGCAAAGGAAAACGCCGAGGCAGAAAGTACAAACATAGGAAGAGCATTTTGATTGTAATCTCTGAGAATAAAGAAGTAATTAGGGCAGCACGCAATCTATCCGGCATAGATGTAACGACTGTAAAGGATTTGAATGCGGAGTTGCTTGCCCCTGGCGCGCAGGCGGGTCGTTTGACAATCTGGAGCAGGTCTGCACTTTCCAAATTAGAGGAGGTATTTTAATGACCATTAAGCATCCCTATATAACGGAAAAAGCGACCATCCAGATAGATGCGAATAATAAGCTCCAATTTTTGGTCAATGTGGGTGCGACGAAAAACCAAATAAAGAGAGAGATCGAAAATATGTACGAGGTCACAGTTACCGATATAAAAACGATGATGACTCCGAAGGGGCGAAAAAAAGCCATAGTTACATTGTCCCATGAAGATTCTGCCGAAGAGATTGCAACACGGCTGGGAGTGTTCTAAGATGGGAAAGCGTATAATATCACAACAAAGGGGAAAGGGGACACCGACATATCGGGCCCCGTCCCACAAATACAAATCCAATCTCAAACACATAAAAACCGATGAGAGTGAGACAGTAAAAGGAGTGGTGATCGACATAGAGCACGATCCAGCCAGGAGCGCCCCCATCGCCAGAATTAGGCTCGAAAACGATGAGGAACGGTATGTATTGATACCTGAAGGCGTAGCGACAGGAGATGAGATATCATGCGGCATATCTGCAGAGATCAAACCAGGCAACACGCTGCCCTTGGCAGAGATTCCGGAGGGGAGTTTAATCTGTAACATCGAATCACGCCCAGGAGATGGCGGACACTTTGCAAGATCATCTGGGACGTATGGGATCTTGATAACACATGATGTGGGCAAAACAGTGGTTCGACTGCCAAGCGGCGAGATGAAATGGCTGAACCCAAAGTGCAGGGCAACCATCGGCGTCGTTGCAGGCGGAGGTCGAACCGATAAGCCGATCGGCAAGGCGGGTAAAAAGTACCATAAAATGAAATCCAGAGCTGCCAAATATCCACGGGTAAGTGGCGTTGCAATGAACGTAGTCGACCATCCGTTTGGGGGAGGGGGGTGGCAACATCCAGGAAGGTCGAAGACCGTGAGCAGACGCGCACCCCCTGGAAGAAAGGTAGGATCCATCGCAGCACGAAGGACAGGAAAACGATAGAGGTGGAAGGATGGCAAAGGGCAAAACAAACAGATTACCAAGACGAAAGAAAGAATTCAAATATCGCGGATATGCAATCGACGAGCTGAAAGAGATGGACTTGGAAGATGTTGCCAACCTGTTGCCAGCACGGGCGCGCAGAACCATCAAACGAGGATTCTCAGAGGCGCATAAAAAATTATTAGAATCGGTCAAAAAAGGAAAGTCGCCAATCAGAACGCATCTGCGAGATACAATCATATTACCGAAGATGGTGGGTATGCAATTCGAATTACATGACGGAAAGCAGTTTAACCGCGTGGAGATTCAACCAGAGATGATTGGACACTATCTTGGCGAGTTTGTGCTTACTCGAAAACGGATTACACATGGGAGTGCGGGTGTTGGTGCAACTCGATCAAGCAGATATGTGCCATTGAAGTGAGAGGTTATCCAAGTGTCAAGAATCAAGTATTCAAAAAAGGAGGTGCCTGAAACAACGGCGAAGGCAATGTGTTACGAGGTGCACATGTCTCCAAAACACGCAGTGGAGATATGCCGTGAGATAAAGGGGATGAGCGTATCCAGAGCCAAGGAATATATGGAAGATGTCATCGCCCTGAAAAAAGCAGTCCCATTCAAGAAATATAAGAGGGACGTCGGGCACAAAAAAGGCCTGCATAAATGGGATGCTGGACGATATCCCAGGAAAGCCGCCTCTGAAATTCTGCTGCTCCTCACCAGTGCAGAAAAGAATGCAGAGTATAAAGGCCTTGATACAAAACGGATGCGGGTTTGGCATATAGCTGCCAAGAAAGGACGTGTGATACAGGGGATTATGCCCAGGGCGATGGGCAGGGCAACTCCAAAGAATACCGAAACGGTCACAATTGAGCTTATCTTAGAAGAGGTGCAGTAATTTGGCTATTGAAAGAAAGTTCATCCAAGAAGGACTTAAAAAAGTAAGAATAAATGAATACTTTATACAAGAGTTGAATAGAGCCGGCTATAGCGGAATGAAGGTCAACAGAACGCCAATGGGGACGCAGATTACCATTTATGCGGAGAAACCGGGGATGGTTATCGGAAAAGTCGGAAAGACCGTACGTACCTTTACCAAAAAGTTAGATGAGGAATTTCAGTTAGATAATCCACAAATCGATGTACAGGAGGTTGTAAAACCAGAACTGAACGCGCAGATGATGGCAAATAGACTCGCAAATGCACTGGAGCGCGGATGGTATTTTAGAAAAGCAGGGCACTCAACGCTACAACGTATAATGAATGCTGGCGCGCTGGGTTGTGAAATCATAATATCTGGAAAGATAACTGGTCCTCGAAAACGCAGAGAGAAATTTTTGGACGGATGTATCAAACATGCAGGGATTCCTGCTGAAGAACTTGTGGACAAGAAATTCGCGATAGCAATCAAGAAACTTGGTGTCCTCGGTGTTCAGGTCAAAATTGTTCAACCCGATGTCGTGATGCCGGATAACTTCCGCATAATTAGTGAAGAAGATAAAGAAATTATAGCCGATGAAAAATCAGCAGACATCAAACCAACAGATAAGAGTAAGATAGACAAAAAGGGGGTAAATAATGGCGATATTGAAGCCAGAAGAAATCAGGAAAATGACGTCTGATGAGCAGATGGAACAACTATCCAAACTTACCAGCGAGCTTATCAGAGAGAGGGCTACCGCATCTGCAGGTGGTGCACCTGAAAATCCTGGCAGAATCGGAGGATTGCGGCGGACCATCGCCAGAATCAAGACCATCCAACGCGAACAAGGTGGTGCTGTATAATGGATATCACGCCCAAGAATTTAATCCATCACGAATTGATTGGGCTCCCCGTTGAGATTGTCGCGAGTACAAATCAAAATCAGATAGGACTTAAAGGAAAAATCGTAGATGAAACGCGAAATATGTTCACGATTGAAAAAGAAGACCAACGGATAAAAAAGACTGCAAAAGAGGGAGTGACATTTGTGTTTACGCTTTCCGATCTGGGACATGCTAAAGTTAAAGTAAATGGTAATTTACTACTCGCACGACCCGAAAATAGAATTCAAAAAAGAGGATGAGGGGATCAGACAATGACAAAGGATATCGGACTGAATGTAATTGCACCCGAAAGAGAGTGTGAAGACCCTGCTTGCCCATTTCACGGCGTGCTCCCAGTACGGGGACAGGTATTAGAAGGGACCGTCGTGAGCTCCAAGATGAAAAAGATCGCGGTTATCCAGCGAGAATATGTCAAACGAGTTCCGAAGTACGAGAGATATGAAAAAAGGCGGTCAAAGATTCATGCGCACAACCCGCCATGTATAGATGCAAAGAGCGGGGACGTCGTTAAAATCGCTGAATGCCGTCCGTTAAGCAAGACCAAGAAATTTGTGATAATCCAGGTGATGCCAAAATGAGGGGGCATAACTCCCGAATTCCGCGTTCTATAAATACCGGCGCCCTGCTCGAATGTGCTGATAATACCGGCGCAAGGATTTTACAGGTCATCTCGGTTAAAGGATACAGGGGTGTAAAACGACGGCAGCCAAGGGCAGGCATTGGCGATATAGTCGTCGTTTCGGTAAAAAAGGGAACGCCCGAGATGAGGAAACAGATACTGCATGCCGTCGTTATACGGCAGAAGAAAGAGCTCATGAGGCCGGATCGGATAAGGGTGAAATTTGAGGACAACGCCGCCGTGATAACCGATGAAAAAGGGGAACCAAAGGGCACCGAAATTAAAGGACCCGTAGCCAGAGAATCTGCAGAACGGTTTGCAAAAATCGCTTCATCTGCCACTATAATCGTATGAGGAGAAAAGGTGTATTCCATATGACGTCGATACAACCAAGAAAACAGAGAAGGGAAAGGATAAAAGCGCCAC
>JAJOKI010000024.1 GCA_021129915.1 Methanocellales archaeon
TTCACGCAATATCAGTCACCCAAAGTATTTGTTATGTTCGGCTTTAATGGATTTTCACTGTTTTTTTGGCCCAGCTGTACCCGCGCATCTTGCTCGTTTTTCCAAATCCGCATGAAGCGCATTGTCTCTTGTGGAAATTGTATGAAACATTGCCACATCGTCTGCATTTAATGTGCGTCTTTTTTTGTCTTTTGCCCATTGAGGACGTTCCCTTGGTCATCGTTCATCCCTCTCTTTCGGTGGCGGAGAGATATATACGACATTGTCGCCCCTCATCACAACCATGCCTAACTTTTTGACAACTCCCGCGTCATTCAGTTCTTCGGTTTTGTCCAATACTAAGTTCATATGGACATCATAACCCTGAAGATTTCCTCTGAATTCCCTTCCATTTTTGAGTCTCACTATGACGGGCGCATTCAACGAACCATTTAAAACATCGAGCGGACGTTTCTCCATGAAATACCTCCAAATCATCTACCTCAAGTTGCAATGTATCACATGCATCTATTTATTTGTATCAAAGTTAAAATTTTGGGTGTGAGCTGTTGAAAATCAAAGCCAGATACCATTTAAGAGATGATACAAAGAAGAAAATACTAAATCAGCTTAAATCTACATTTGGAATGGATGTTAAACAACTCTCCACTGCCCAAAAATTTGAGATTGTAGAGACTGGTTACGAATACAGTATCGTGCTCATAGATGGTGAACCAATCTGTTCGAACCGAAACGGAATCTGGTCGTGGTGGATAGTGGTGCTTTGGAAGCAGTGGAAAGGCGATAAGATATGGAACCTCGAGATATGATTATGTAAGGGAAACAAGTTTAAATATGTATCAGCATAATATAAACCAAGGTGAAGTTAATGTCAAAAGGGTTTTTGAGTAAATTAATTGGATCGAAACCAAAAGTGGGGGTTGAGGAGTATGCAGAACTGGACATAGGGATGTACGAAGAGATTCTGGATGAGGAACCCGCAGAGATGTATGTTCGGATTGCTCAATTGTCCGATCTCAACGAGCTTCCAGAGTTGAAAAAAGAAGTATATGATGGCAATATCGTGATGATCGACATCTCGCTCATAAAAAATGATAAATTGGTATCAGAGCGGGCAATCAAGGACCTCAAACAAGTGGCTGCGGACGTTCGTGGCGACATCGCCGGCATTGGAGACAATCAAGTGATAGTAACTCCGATGTCTGTGAAGATAGATCGAACCAAGATTATCGGTGGAAAATATTGAATAGTGGCGCCGTCGATGCGAAATTCGAAATGCAGGGCACATGTCCCATATGTGGCATAAAACTTACTTTTCGCTGGCAAACCGATGATATCCCTTATTTTGGAGAGGTGATACATCTCGGCATGAGTTGCCAGTGCGGTTTTAAGCATGCTGATACGCTGATTTTATCTGAACAAGAGCCGGTTCGCTACGAGTTAAAAGTGTCATCGTCTGATGACCTGAATGCGCGGGTTGTACGTTCCACTTCCGGCACGATACGAGTGCCAGAGCTCGGCGTCGATATAGAACCTGGTTCATTATCAGAATCCTTCGTGACAAATGTCGAAGGCATCCTTGACCGCATCGAAAATATCGTTCGAATGAATAAAAAATGGGCGGAAGACGAATCTCAGCTAATTCGCATAGACGAGATTTTACGCGCCATCAGGGACGTGAAATCCGGTAGGACTCACATCACCGTTATCATAGAAGACCCGATTGGCAACAGCGCCATCATCTCGGAGCGCGCAACCAAACGAAAGCTCACGAAGAAAGAGGCGAAAAGGTTGAAGACGGGAATAGAACTCTTATAATAGCTATAGGATTTTGATATTCTTAACCCTTATGCCTTTTTCAACGACCTCTCCGACGATTTTTCCACCGGATATCTTCTGCGCTTTTCCCGCCTCTCCTTCCGGAATGACTGCAAGAAATCCCATGCCCATATTGAAGGTTTGGTACATCTCCCTGTCACTTATATCGCCTTCCTCTTGCAAGAACTTGAAAATGGGTTGCGCCTCTAAAGGTCTATCAAAATTAAAGCCATGGTCGGTTATGCGCCCCAATTTCAGCAAGCCGCCGCCGGTGATATGGGCCAATCCACGTACTTCGCACTTTTTTATCAGCTCCAGCACTTCCATATAGATGCGCGTCGGAGTAAGCAGTACTTCTCCGATACTTTTTTCTGAATCCGGTGAAAACAAATCCCAATACGAATGACCAGCGCCTTCAATTATTTTTCTTGCCAGCGTGAGCCCATTGCTATGAATGCCAGAACTGGGTAGGCCGAGAATAATATCTCCTATTTGGATGTCCTTGCCGGTGATTATTTTATCCTTTGGGACCCATCCAATACAGGTGCCTGCCAGATCGAAGCCGCGGATGACATCGGGCAGTGTGGCAGTTTCACCTCCAATGATTGAGATGTTCGAGATTTCGGCGCCTTTTTGAAGCCCCATTCCGATTTGCTTCATCACGCCCTCGCTTAGCTTTTCCATAGCTAAATAGTCTACAAATGCCAGGGGCTCCGCCCCCACTGCCAACAGGTCGTTTACGTTCATCGCTATGCAGTCGATGCCGATGGTGTCCCACTTTTCAATGGCATTGGCGATGAGTACCTTGGAGCCAACGCCGTCGGTGGTCATGGCGAGTGCAAAGTCGCCCAGATCAATCAGGCCTGCATAATGTCCTATGTCGGTTAAAGGCGCTCCAAACCCGGCTCTTTTAAACATCAGATGCTCGGTCAATTTTGAGATATCCACGCCAGCCTCAGCGTATGTCATCCCTTTTCTCATCGCTCCACACCTAATTTGAACTCATCATGCAGCGCCTTCACGGAAATATTCGCACTCTTCTTGCTGACGACGAAGGAAATGTTCACTTCAGACGAACCCTGCGAGATCATCCGTATGTTAGCGCCGACCTTACCCAACGCGGAAAAAACGCGTCCGGCAACTCCCGGCGTCCCTGCCATTCCTGCACCAACGACGGCGATGCCGCATATATCCTCGTCGTACGTGATGTTTCTTACCACGTTCTCGGTGAATTCGGATCTAAGGGCGTTAAGCGCTTTATTTAGATGCGGGCAGTCGATGACCAAAGAGAGATTTGCCTCAGACGAACCTTGCGATATCATTATAATGTTTACTTCAGCATCAGCGAGTGCGGCGAATACCCGTGCGGCAACTCCCGGCGTCCCTACCATTCCCGCGCCGCTGACATTTATCAATGCAACGTTTTCAATTATGGCAACCGCCTTGACGATGTCCTTTAATTCCTCATGGTCTTTCACGATGATGGTGCCTGGATGGGCTGGATTGATGGTATTCTTAACCCGTACAGGAATGCCCCTTTGAATGGCTGGCTCTATCGTCTTTGGATGTATCACTTTGGCTCCAAAATAGGATAGTTCCATCGCCTCGAGATAGGATATCACCGGCAGCGTTCGTGCTTCTGGGAGGATCCTTGGATCGGTAGTCATGATGCCATCTACATCAGTCCAGATCCAAATCTCATCAGCATCTATTGCAGCGCCAATGATGGATGCGGTATAATCAGAGCCGCCCCGCCCCAGGGTTGTAATCACTCCTTTTTTATCAACTGCTGTAAAACCAGCTATGATTGGAATCGTCTTTTTCTCGATTAATGGAAGAATGCGCTCCTTGACATTTTCGTTGGTAATCTTGAGCAGTGGTTTTGCATTCTTAAAATTACTATTGGTTATAATGCCAGCTTCCCCGCCGGTGAGTGAGGATGAATCCAGTCTCATCGACAGAAGTGTGCCAGTTAATATCGGAGTTGATAACCTTTCCCCGAATGATAATATATAGTCGTGTGATCTATCGGTCAACTCTCCAAGATGGCGAATGCTGATGAGAGCGTTCGACATGTCTTCTATTTTAGCATTCAATTCATCGATTACAGAACTTACTATTTTCGCATCATCGATGGCATTCTTGGCAGCATCATGGTGTTGCTCTGTCAGGCTCTTTATGAAGCTGTTGATTTCGGACACATCTCGATTTTTTGACGCTTTTCTTGCTATTTTCTCCAATTGGTCTGTCACACCTGCCATTGCTGAGGCGACTATAACTATCTCGTCTCCTTTCTCATAGTTCTGCCGTACAATGGATGCAACGTCCCGTATTCTAATGCCATCTGCGACCGATGTTCCGCCGAATTTCATGACGAGTCTCATATGATCAACCGTTTTATACGCGATGCACATAATATAAATTGTGCGGATTTATGAGGAAACGTATGGTACGACTTTAATAAATACCCATCCAAGCATTACAAATGCGACAAATACTGTAAAGAGGTATGCGCTTTTATTCCACTCGATGACCTTGCGTCCGTCCAGAGGACCAAACGGAAGCAGGTTGAATAGGGCGATTAAGATGTTGATGAGGGCACCATATATCCCCATCTTAGCGATAAAACCGCCAAACCCCAGGAGGGGCAGGAACAGAAATACGAGGAATAGGTTCATAATCGGTCCTGCGATCGCAATCTTTCCATTCTGACTGCGCGTGATATATTGCCCAAATATCATTACGGCGCCAGGTGCCGCAAATACGATGCCGACAGAGTATGCCAATAGAATTGCGAATATCAGCATGGTTGGACTCATCCTGAACTCTGCCCAACATCCATATTTCTGGGCGACAACTTTATGCGCCATCTCATGCAGCAGAAACGCAATTCCCACGGTAAACAGTGCTAATATCATGGGTTGTATGAGGTCTGGCGAAAGTATCATATATCCGCCACGATGCGCGAATAATATCGCGAATGCAAAGGATATCGCCAGCCACGCAATTATGAGGTGCCTGATTTCCGTCTTGCTGGTCCTTATTCGAAATATCATTGTCTTTCCGCCTCAGAACTGTATTCCTGTTTGAGTAAATATAACCCATGCCCCTATGAATGTGCCGAGCACGCTTCCAATGTTGGCCGTTGCTGCGACCAGTATTACCCGGAACAATCGGTTTTTCATTAAATCGCTAAACGTATCAATATGGGTTATCGCGATTATATCCTTACTTGTGGGATTTCTGACCCATGCTTCGACCAGCCCAGCGAACCATCCGGCAGCCAGGAATGGATTGAGTGACGTCATCCATGCGACAGAGAATGCGGTGAGTATCGATAGCGGGTGCCCTCTCGCCAGTGCCGCGCCAGCACCACTCAACACGCCATTTATGATGAACCAGTAACCGAAGGCGGTAAGTATTACGTGTGACGGACTCCCTGTCAAGATAAGGAATGCAAAGATAGCGATGACCATAATTCCGATAATTTTTGCCAGACCAATCCGTTTCTTTGGGAGTGCTGTCAACTCCTTTGAGGGAGGAATCAATTCGGGATTTGAGAGAAATTTTTGAACGCCGGCGCGATGACCAGCGCCCAGAACAGCGACGACCTTGCCATCTTGACATGCACCTAAAAGGTTTCTGGCGATATATGCATCTCTCTCGTCCACCAGAACCCTTGCCGCATTCGGCGCCAATTGCCTAAGCTCTGCTATGAGCTGTGCGACCGTATCCTCTTCCGTGACCTTTTCCAGGTCCATTTTATCGCTTCCGATTCCTAATAACGTACCCATCAATGCAAAGAACATTCGCATTTTCTCGAAAAACGTCATTTCGCTCCAAGCCCGCTGCAAGGTTATCTGGATATCCCTGTCTACAAGAACTACTCGGGCGCCGATTTCTTCTGCCTTGTCGATAGCCAATAACATCTCAGCACCTGGTTTTACGCCAACATCTGCACCGATTTTCTTTTGTGCAAATGCCAGCAGCCACTGGACTAAAACGAAGTAAAGATTTCCACCCTTCAGAATGTCCCTTATCGACAATTCTTCTGGGACATCTCCTCTCAGTGCACGGTATCGTTTAGCACATAATTCAACTGCAACTATCTGGGGCAGTTCTCGTTCGATGACATAGTTCACTTCTTCGATACTCTTGTTGGAAACATGGGCAGTACCGATGATAATTATCTCATGAGCATCATCTTTCATTTTATCCTCCTTTTATTCTCGCAGGAGTTGGATAGATCTTATTAAATCCGTCTTGGAAACGATTCCGGCTATCGCTCCGTTCTCCATGACCAGCAATCGCCCGACCCCTCTCTGGGAGATCATCTTTAACGCCGTAAACGCATCATCATCCGGAGCAATGGATAGGACATCGCTGGTCATTATATCTTCTATAGAAGTGATGTCTCGCCGCTCGCGGGGAATTTTTTGCACATCGGAGAACGTCACGATGCCCTTAACGTTCTTCCTAACTTCATCGACTACCGGATACCCCATATGTTTCTCCTTGAACATCAGGTCGACTAGCTTGCTGACGGTCATAGTTGGCGACACGGATATCACGCTGCGGGTCATGATATCGCTGACTTTGATGCCATCCAATGTCATGGCAATTTCTGTAGCTTTCCCCTCTTCGGATGCACCGATGTATATAAAAAACCCTATTAGTATAAGCAATGGATGGAGTATCATCAGGCCGAATATGACCATGGCAAACGCAAACATCTTTCCAACATATACGGCATTGCGTGTCGCATTGATGTAGGACATTCGCGTCGCCATATACGCTCTCAATAACCTGCCACCGTCCATCGGGAATGCGGGGAGTAGATTAAAAATGCCTAAAAATACATTCAATACCCCCAACAAAAATAATAAGATGGGGATGGGAGCATCACTGCCCAGTACTGGCGCGACCAACAAATACGACAATGCGAATATAACTGCGAGCATCAGGCTCACGCCAGGGCCGGCCATGGCAATTTTCGATTCGATTTTGGGATTCCGTGGAATTTCTTCCATCGATGCCACCCCCCCAAATAACATTAATGTGATACTTCTGATTCTCACTCTATTTTTAATCGCCACATATGAATGCCCCAGTTCGTGCAATATGACGCAACTGAATAGTGCTACTGAGGCAAGTCCGCCAAAAACATACTGCAGTGTTGTAGATTCAACCCCAGAGAATCCAAATGGTGCCGGGTTGTTGGCGAATACCAGCACAAATATTGGCAGGATAATGAGGAATGTAATATGGAGTTTGATGGGTATGCCCATTACTTTTCCAATCTGAATTGACCATTTCGATAAATTCATATGTTTCATATTTAATATTCCGATAAAGTATATATCTTCTTAGTTCACAATAAGTATCTGAGGAATCTAATATGATGGCTGAGATAACATCACTACTCGATTTGAACGTCTACACGGATAGGGGCAAATACATTGGGAGGGTTGGCGACGCTGTACTCGACGCGAATGAGAAAAAGATAACGGGTCTGGCGATCTCCGACCTAAATTCCGACATCTTCGATATACAGAATCGAGGTGTCATCATTCCATATCGCTGGGTGATGTCGGTAGGAGATGTCGTGGTGATAAAACAAACCGCCGACCGTTTTAGGCAAAAAGTCGTAGAAGAGCCCGAGGAATAGCGACATCCCAAAAGTGATGAAGGAACGTGAAGTTTATTCGGATATTAAGGCAATACCTCCCATAGTAATCAGAATCGACGGCAGAAATTTTAAAAGGATGCTGGAGCGTTTGAGTTTCCAGAAGCCGTATGACAAGACGTTTGCAGGGGCCATGGCGGATTCAACCGAGAGTCTTATGAAAGAGAGCGGATTGAGTCCGCAGTTCGCGTACACGTTCTCGGATGAGATTAACGTATTCTTCTTGAAACTCCCATTTCATGGCCGAATTGAGAAATTGGACTCCATCGTCCCGAGTTTTTTATCAAGTGCATTGACGTTGGCACTGGATATTAAAAGGCCATTATCTTTCGATGCGCGCGTCGTCCCCCTCTCCAGAGATGATATTTGTGAGTATTTAGAATGGCGCCAAGCAGAGGCATGGAGAGACCACGTACACTCGTATGGCTATTATGCTCTGCGAGAGGATGGCTTATCCAAACGAACTGCAGCGTCGAGGATGGTGGGCATGAGCGCAAAAGAGGTTCATGATATGTTGTTTGAAAAAGGAATCAATCTGACCAAGACTCCAGCATGGCAGAGGCGCGGCATACTAATTTTAAAGAAGAAGTATAAAAAATCCGGATATGACCCAAAAAACAGGACAAAGGTGGTGACTGACCGGAGCAAGGTTATTCAGGACTGGGGATTACCACTCTTCAACTCAAAGGAAGGGCAAATGCTGATCAGTAAGTTGCTGACAGAAGAATGATTCGCGCCAAAATATGAATGTCATGGATGGTTATTTCTTCCCCTTCTCGACGCCGACTGTACTAAAAAATCGATTCATCACGGATTCTTCGACCAGGCGCATCAGCGTTTGTTTGTCCTTCACGCCGCTGAGCACTCCTAACGGAATCTGTGCCGCGCCCGCAGTCGCATGACCACCAGCCGAGGCAATATCTCCAAAAGCTTTGTCCATCACATTTCCGATGTTAAGTCTGATGTCCGTGCTCCTTCCGGAAACATAAATTCGCTCCTCTCCCACCCCAAATACGACAACAGTTTTTACTCCTTCTAAGTTTAATAGGTAATCTGCCGCTTGTGGAATCGCATCACGGTCCCTTATCGACCCGACATTGGAAATCAAATAGCTGCCTTTAATGCGCCTGTTTTTAATCGCTTCGCCTAAAATATCCAGTGTTTCAACGGACATCGATGGTGTACCGATCTGCCCGAGTATGTCGTGGTCAGCCAACGAGTATAAAAACGCGGCTGCTGTTAAATCAGCAGGGCTGGTATCCCTCCTGAACTCCTGTGTATCGGTTCTGATGCCGTAAAGCAGTGCAGTTGCGAGCTCTTTATTGATTGGGATAGCCAGTTCCCTGAGATACTTGGTCATTATAGTCGCCGTAGCACCTATATCCGGGCGCACATCACAATATTTGGCGGTAACCCTGTCCATCTCGACAGGGTGGTGGTCTATTATTATATCTACTTCGCAATCCTCAGGCAACGAATTATTTGCACCTATAACTGCCGTATCGATAAGCGCCATCTTGCTGAACTTGCCCAGATTCGCCTCTTCTGCCCGACGCAATTCTATCTTTAGTAGGTTCACAAATGCCCGATTCTCTTGATGCCCTATCTCTCCATGATACAATATGTCTGCTTCTACGCCGACATGATTTGCTATATACTTCAATGCTAACCCACTTGCGATTGCATCAGGATCGGGGTTATCATGGATGACGATACCCAGTTTACCCTCTCTAACGTCCCTCACGAGTTTGAGCAGTTCACGACTATGCCGAACAGATTCAACACGCTCAAGGTCTCGAACCGCAGTGTTGGCTATGACAAGCGATGGAAGGATTACCATATCTGCGCCTGCTTTTTCCAACTCCTCCTTGGTCACCGGGTCCATAGCGCGCACTACTGTGTGGGTGTGGGGAGATAGTCTTTTAATCGTTTTGAGCGCATCTTTATTCGCTTTGATATCTGGGCTGAGAATAAGTACTGCTTCAAGCATCTCTAACTGGGCTTTTTTTAGAATTTTTGGATCGCTGATATTCCCTTGTACGGTCTCGAATCTCTGG
>JAJOKI010000075.1 GCA_021129915.1 Methanocellales archaeon
CCCTCCATATGGAATCCCAGCAGAGCCTGTTAACCGCCATACAGGAGGGCGAGTATCCGATTACAGGACAGTCCGAACGCAGTTCGGGGGCAATGGTCAAGACAGAGCCGGTGTCGTGCGATTTTATCATGGTGGCTGCAGGCAATCTCGATTGCATCGAGGGAATGCATCCAGCACTGCGCTCCAGAATCAAAGGCTATGGCTACGACATTTACATGCGCGATTCCATGGATGACACGCCAGAGAACCGACGCAAGCTAATTAAGTTCGTGGCACAGGAAGTCACAAAGGATGAAAAGATTCCTCATTTCACGGTGAACGCGGTCAAGGAGATAATCAAGGAAGCGAAACGCAGCAGTGGCAGAAGGGGGCACCTGACCCTTAAATTGCGCGACCTTGGTGGACTGATTCGGGTTGCCGGTGATATCGCTCGAGCAGAAGGTGCAGAACTCACCGAAGCCAAACATGTCCGCAAAGCCAAGAAGCTAGCGCGCTCGGTTGAACAGCAGGTGGCAGACCGGCATATTGAGCAGATGGGAGATTATAAAGTATTCCGGAGTGAAGGCGCAGAGATAGGAAGGGTTAATGGGCTTGCAATCCTCGGTGGCGAATCTGGAGTGGTCCTCCCTATCGCCGTGGAAATAACACCAGCACAGTCGAAGGAGGAGGGGAAGGTGATCGCGACCGGTCTCCTTCAGGATATTGCCAGAGAGGCGGTTCAGAATGTTTCGGCCTTCTTCAAAAAATTCTCAGGGCACGACATATCGAATAAGGACATACACATCCAGTTTATAGGGACTTATGAAGGCGTTGAAGGCGACAGCGCATCGATATCGGTTGCTGCGGCGGTCATATCCGCGCTGGAAGGGGTTCCGATCGACCAGGGTGTGGCTATGACGGGGTCGCTATCGGTCAGGGGCGAGGTGCTTCCGGTGGGAGGAGTTACTTATAAAATCGAGGCGGCAGCGCAGTCAGGCATCAAAACGGTTTTAATCCCAAAGTCGAATGAAAATGATGTACTGCTCGAGGAACATTACAAGGATAAGATAAAAATAGTCCCGGTCTCGACCATCAATGATGTTCTTGAGCATAGCCTCATTGGTCGAAAAAGGGACAGTCTGATCAAGAGACTCCATAAATTCGCCTCCGATGCCAAGGTGGATATATCATTGCCGGACGGGATAGTGCCGCACTGAGGGATTATGGGTAGTTTTAATGGATGCAGATTTTCACGATATCAAAATACTTGAGACTTCCAACACCTCCATCATTTTAGATAACGGAGCCATTGAAGAGATAGCCACCAGCTTTTCGAAGAGGGCTGGTGTTCGGGTGCTGGTTGATGGTTCATGGGGCTTCACATCTACCGATGACATTGACGCTATCGATGATGCTCTGCGTTCCGCCACCACCCTGGCGATGCAGGCGCACGAGAAGGCGCCGTGCACTTCATTTCCCATTATCACATTGACAGGTCCCACCAACATTCGCCATATATCGAAGGTCAAAAAAGACCCGCGTGATGTTCCTGTTGAAGAAAAAGTTCAATTGTTAAAGGACATCGAACAGCAGATGAAACTTCCACAAATCGTCAGCACAAACGTACATTATTCAGAGTCGGAAATACATATGATATATACCAACTCGGAAGGTGCTGAATGCGAATCTAAATTGACCCGATGCGGGTTTGGCATTACGGCGATAGCCAAAGATGGAGATTTGCAGATGGGCTCCGACAGTCGATTCGGCGTTTGCGGTTATGAGATATTCAATCGATACGATGCACTATCACTGGCCAACGACGTTGCAACTGCTGCAGTTCAATTGCTAAGTGCAAAAGCGTCTCCTGGGGGACATCTGCCCGTGATACTCGACCCCAAGCTGGCCGGCGTCTTCATACACGAGGCGCTGGGACATGCGGCCGAAGCGGACCTGGTGCTCGAGGGCTGTTCCATCCTCAAAGGGGAGATGGGAAAGCGAATCGCATCTGAATTGATATCCGTTCACGATGATCCGACGCTCCCAGAATTCGGATATTACCCATTTGATGATGAGGGCGTGTTGCCCGCCAGAACGACGATTATCCAGGACGGCGTCCTCAATCATTACTTACATTCAAGAGAGACCGCAGCCAGACTTGGTTTCCCAAAATCTGGAAATGCCAGGGCACAGGGATGTGGAATTCCCATTGTACGCATGAGCAATACGTTCATCGAGGAGGGAGATGCATCATTTGATGAGATGGTCGAGGATATTCAATACGGCATATATCTGATCGGGTCAAGGGGCGGGCAGACGAACCCCGGCGAAGGCGTATTTCAATTCAATGCTGAAAAAGGCCGCTTAATTGAAAATGGCTCCCTCACAACGCCACTGCGCAATGTTTCACTTTCTGGTAACACGCTCGAGATTTTGAAAAATGTGGTCGCAGTGGGCAACGATTTGAAATATCACTCGGGATTATGCGGCAAGAATGGTCAACTGATGCCAGTAAGCGATGGCGCACCGCATATCATGATATCTTCTGCAATGGTGGGTGGTTCTGCATGATGCCGCGGGGATGCGACATGGGATCCATCGTAGAACGTGCCGAGCAAGCCGGCGCTGATGAGGTCGAGGTTTTTCACGTTGATGGAAAAGTAACCTCCATCGACATCAAGAGGGATGAGGTCAGCCTGGCAGAGAGATCGATTATATATGGCATGGGCATCAGGGCATCCGTCGACGGCGCAGTTGGTTTTTCGAGCACCAACGATTTTACGAAAGTCGAGGAAGTTATCGAGAATGCCATAAGATATGCCGCCATCAAATCACAGGATGCTGGTGATTGGAGGGGATTTCCATCCAACAGCAAATATCCAAAAGTAGACGGTGTATTTGACAAAAAGCTTCATGACATCGGCCTAAGTGCTTGCATAGATCTCTGCTGTGAGATGATAGACGGCGCCAAATCAGTGGAACGTGCCATGCCCACCTCCGGGAGCTTCGCATGCTCCTCCTCGACCAGAACAATCTGCAACTCGAATGGAATTATGGTGTGTGAATCCGGAACCCTTATCGAGGGGTCAATCGATTCAGTGGCACGTGATGGCGATATCTCGACAGCATCGGAATTTGATATATCAAGGAGTCTGGATATCGATTTTTATCAGATTGGTTTCAATGCGTCGGACCTTGCCAGCCGGTCTTTGAATGGGATCACAATAGAGTCGGGCGAAGTCCCTGTTCTGTTCAGACCGACCGCCTTTGCAGATATCATCGGCCATGCACTGGTTCCATCATTAAGCGCGGACAATGTCCAGAAGGGGAGGTCGGCGCTGTGCGGAAGGCTGGGCACTGCTATAGCTTCAGAGGAGCTTGACATTATCGATGACGGTTTGCTCGCTAAGGGAGTTGGGACCGCGAGGATGGATGATGAAGGGACTCCCTCTCAAAAATCCAGTATAATCGTCAATGGTATGCTTGAGAACTTCCTGTATGACTGTTATACTGCGGGTAAAGATGCCCGAAAGAGCACCGGCAACGGCGTCCGTCACTCATATTCATCTGCGCCATCCGTTGGCATTCGCAATATGACTGTCCAGTATCCGCCGACGGATATCATTTCTGAGACCTCTCACGGAATCTTGGTCAGTTCGGTGATCGGGATGCATACCGCGAACCCGGTATCCGGCGACTTCTCGGTCGAGGCGAGAAACGCCTTTATGATCCGGGACGGTTCTATCTGCGAGCCTGTCAAGTCCCTCATGATATCTGGAAATGTGTTTGAGTTATTGCAGAAGATAGATGGAGCGGGCTTTGATGTTCGTGCTGTTGGCAATATCCTCACTCCGACCGTCAGAGTTTCAAACCAGCGGGTTATAGGTAGTAGGGGGTAAATCATGGCAAAATATATAGCCGCGAAGGAAACTTCATCACTCGACTCAAAAATAGAGCGCTCTCATAAAATCCTCCAGAACTGCCATTTCTGTGAGCGGCGCTGTGGTGCGAATCGGCTAAAACATGAAGTTGGATACTGCGGTGTCGATGCTGTATCGCACTATGCATCGGAATTCCTGCATTATGGCGAGGAGCCGGAACTGGTACCATCGCACACGATTTTTTTCACAGGATGTACATTCTCCTGCGTATATTGCCAGAACTGGGATATAGCGCATAGAATCGCTCCCGAAGAGCCCCTTCTTCCGGAAAAGATGGCGGAACTTATCGCTATGAGGAAATATCAGGGCGCGAGAAACGTGAATTTTGTGGGCGGGGACCCAACGCCGCACTTACATGCCATACTGCAAATCATGAATAAATGCAATGTCAACACGCCCATGATCTGGAACTCCAACATGTACTGCTCAAAAGAGGCGATGGAATTGTTAAGCGGTGTGATAGATGTTTATTTAGCGGATTTCCGATATGGGGCTGATGAATGCGCACAGAAATACTCAAATGTAAAAAACTACTGGCACATCGTCACACGAAACATCCTCGCGGCATACGGGGATGCAGAGCTTATCATAAGACATCTTGTGCTGCCCGGCCATATTGAGTGCTGTACGAAGCCAATCGTGGAGTGGATTGCGGAATACATGCCTGAAGTGAGGTTCAATCTCATGTTTCAGTACACGCCGCATTACAAAGCGAACCAATACCCAGAGCTGAACAGTAGGCTGGGATATGAGGAAAGAAGGAGAGCGCTCGAGATCGTTCAAAGTGCCGGAGTAAAAAACTTGGTGTGACATCTGACAGTTCGCTCAACCCTTAAAATATCCTTCTTATATTTGGGATCAGGTCGAAGTCCTTGTCATTGGAATATATCTCTTTTATTCCAAGTCTTTCCATCTGTGAGGCGATGACCAGGTCATCCCAATGTTTCCAGGATATCCCGGTTCTCTCTTGTAAAGTATGAGTAGAAACGATATCCAAACGAACACATTGGAGTCGATAAAACGCATTCTATCTACCCAGTGCCTCTTCGATATCTTCCAATTCGACTTTGTCGATGTTTGCCGTACCTTTCGCATCTTTTACTCTGAGGATAACTTTTTAAATCCTGCGACCAATTTAAATTTGATACTCTTATGTTCAGCATCGAATTTGTACCGGATATGCCGTTGGATGAGCTTGTAAAGTACTGCGTCTTAGCAGAGGATAACCGATTTGACAAGGTCTGGATTACCGACCATTATAACAATCGAAACGTCTATGCAACGCTGGCTTTAATAGCTAGAAAGACCGAACACATCAGGCTTGGGCCGGGTGTGACCAATGCATATCAGATACATCCAGCATTAACCGCCTCGTCTATTGCCACCATCGATGAGATTTCAAATGGCAGGGCTGTGTTTGGCATTGGGGCCGGTGATAGAACTACTCTGGATGCACTGGGTATTCAAATGGATAAGCCCGTGACGAGGTTGAAGGAAGCGGTAGAAATCATAAAACGACTTTTGAGTGGAGAGTGCGTAACCTTCAACGGAAGTTCTTTCAAGATTAACGGTGCCAAACTGGCATTCAAACCCTCCAGCATTCCCATGTATATCGGAGCTCAGGGTCCGGTGATGCTCAAGACAGCCGGAATGATCGGCGATGGCGTTCTAATCAACGGTTCGCATCCCGCAGACTTTAAATATGCGATTCCCAAGGTTCGCGAAAACTCTCCAAAGAATTTTGACATCGTTGCATACACCAGTTTCTCGGTTGACGCAGATGCGGAAAAAGCGAAAAAAGCCGCGATGCCAGTGGTCGCCTTTATTGCGGCCGGAACACCTCCTCCTATTTTAGAACGACACGACATCGATCCTGCAGATGTAGCTCCCATAAAAAACGCACTATCCAGGGGTGATTTCAGGACCGCTTTTGGAGCCGTTACGGAGCAGATGATTAACGCATTCTCCATATGCGGTTCGCCAGACCACTGTATTCAGAAAATTAAAGAACTGTATGGCATGGGGATTACCGAGGTGGTGGCTGGCTCCCCAATCGGTCCGGATAAGCGGATGGCGATAAAACTCATCGGCGAGGAAATCATACCACATGAAAACTAACAGGGCATTCTATATAGGCCGTTTCCAGCCATATCAATTAGGGCATCACACCGTTCTTCAGAAGATCGTGGATGAGGTTGATGAAATAGTTATCGGAATCGGCAGCGCCCAGCGGAGTCACACGATGAGGGACCCATTTACCGCAGGGGAGAGGGTGATGATGGTTTCGCGCTCGCTTGAGGAACTGGACACCACATTTTATGTCATTCCAATAATGGACATGGACTGGCATGCAGTCTGGGTGTCGCATGTCCGTTCACTGACGCCGCCGTTCAATGCCGTGTATTCCAATAATCCGCTTGTCATCGGCCTGTTTAGCGAGGCTGGCATACAGGTCAGGCGGTCTCCATTGTACCAGAGAGATGAATATTCTGGCACAGAGATACGCAGAAGGATGATTAATGATGAAAAATGGGAACACCTAACTACTAAGGCAGTCGCGGAGGTCGTCAAAGAGGTTGATGGCGTGCAGAGGCTGAAGAATCTGTCACAATCTGATTAGACTCTAATTCCAGCAGCTGTTTTTTGACATCGACGCCGTACGAAAATCCGCCCAAACCATTCTTTGCTACCACCCTGTGACATGGAATTATTACGGGCGCCGGATTTTTAGCCAGTGCATTCCCTACTGCCCTAACTGCCCCGGGGTGGCCGATCTGTCGGGCCAATTGGGAATAAGTTATGGTTTTTCCATAAGGAATCTTCATAACTTCTCTGAGTACGAGCCGTTGAAATGGCGTCAGGTGCTGCAGGCAAATCCTGTTCATACACGTTGATTTATTGCGGTTCATATCTTATAAAAGGTCCAATTCCCCGACTATCTTCTCCACTGCCGCCTCTGCATCAGTAATTTTTTTTCCGCCCGTAATTACCAACTTGCCGGACCCAAACAACAACACCACCACTTTTGGGTTTGATAGTCGATAAACCAATCCTGGAAATACCTCTGGTTCATATTCGATATTCTCCAAACCGAGTCCGATGGCGATCGCGTTGAGGTTCAGTTCCGTGCCCATGTCAGCAGATGCGACGATATTTTGAACAACTATTTGCGGCTCATCCACGACTTTGATGCCAACATCGCGCATATTCTTGAAAACTCTACTTAGTCCTACATCGACATCATCGATGCTTTTTGCACCAGTACATACGATCTTGCCGGATTTAAATATCAACGCAGCAGTCTTTGGATTCTTGGTTCGATACACTAACCCTGGAAACCGCTTTGGGTCATATTCGGCGACATCAAATTCAAGCGCCAGTGCTTTTAAGTCCAGCTCCTGTCCTATTGCAGTAGATGCCACAACATTTTCAATCCTTATGGTCTTCTTTGCCGCTTCTGATTTGGATATGGTGATGCCCTCCACCTTCGATGGTGAGGTCGTTTGTCTTCCTTCTTATATATATTAAGTGGTTTATGCATATATGTCGATATCATGCGGATTGCATTCGAACTCTCAGGAGAACATCAAACACTGCCCAGGTCAGAGGTACTCGGTTGTTTGACATCTACTGGCATCCCGTTTAAGGAGATAGCCACTTTAGACCAGGTTCTTATCATCGAAATCGATGAAATGCCGCCGATTGCAAAGCGTCTTGCCATGACCCATCATATTTTGGAAGTTATTGACATGTGTCAAGTGTCACCTCAAAGAGACTCCAACACAAATATGGAGCTGATAACAGCCATGGTAAGTGCATCGGATTTACCGCTTGGTAACGAGAAGACCTTTTGCGTCAGGGCAAAAATCATCAAGAATTATACTTATGAAACCTCAACACTGGAGAGGGATATCGGCGCCATCATCTATAAACGGGGATATAGGGTGAATTTAGAAAATCCTGATGTCGTTTTTCGTCTCGTCATTACCGGCGATAAATGCATATTTGGCCGGTTGTTGTTTTCGATAGACAGACACCAATATGAGTCTCGTCGGCCACATCTAAAACCATTCTTCTATCCAGGGGCATTATTACCTGGAGTTGCGCGCACCATAGTCAATATCTCCTCTGTCCGTCCTGGAGAACTCCTGCTGGACCCGTTCTGTGGGACTGGGGGCATACTGATCGAAGCTGGGTTGACTGGGGTCAATTGCCTCGGCATGGACGTACAGCGTAAGATGGTGCAAGGTACTGCGACCAATTTCCAGCATTATGATATAGGGGGAGAGCTGATAATTGGAGATGCGTGTAATATCGGGCTGGCAGATAGTTCTGTGGATGCAATCGTGACGGATATCCCATATGGGCGGTCGACTTTGTACATGGCACAATCACTGCAAGATTTATATGTTAAATCATTAAAGGAGATGTGTCGCGTACTCAAACCTGGAAAGAATGCTGTGATCGTGTCACAAATTCCCATGGGGGCAATCGGCGAGGATGTCGGCTTTAAAGTACTCGAATGTCATCAGCAACGAGTTCACAAGAGTTTAACACGCCATATAATTATATTGATAAAAAGGTGAATCATGCTCAAAATAACCTTCCTCGGCACTGGTGGGACCATGCCAACGACCGGCCGAAGTCCATCTGCAATTATGGTTAATAGAAAAGGGGAATTACTGCTATTTGACTGTGGCGAGGGGACGCAGCGGCAGATGATGAAAGCAAAGACAGGGATGGTAAATCTCACTTCTATTTTCATAACACACTTTCACGGAGACCACTTTCTGGGTATTCCTGGGCTCATCCAGACCATGTCATTCCAAGGGCGGACTGAGCCACTGCACATCTACGGCCCATCCTGGACGCATCAATTTGTCAAGATGCTGACTTCCCTTGGTTATTATAAGTTGAGTTTTCCCGTCAAGGACCACGAAATCAAGCCAGGCGATAAAATCGAGCGCCCAGAGTATACAATTCATGCTGTCAAGACCGAACATGGCATCCCATGTATTGGCTATGTGCTGGAAGAAAATCCTTTGTTGGGCAGGTTCAATCGCGAGAGAGCCATTGAGCTGGGTGTTCCACCTGGGCCATTGTTCTCAAAACTGCATTCTGGACAATCCGTGTTCGTAGCGGGAAATGAAATCAGGCCAGAGCAAGTGGTAGGCAAACCGAGGACGGGCAGGAAAATCGTTTATACAGGGGATACCAGGCCATGCGATGCGATGATGAAAATGGCAAAGAATGCAGATCTGCTAATTCATGATGGCACTCTCACGGACGACCTGCAGGACTGGGCAATTGAATCCAAACATTCTACAGCTAAAGAGGCGGCGACTGTTGCAAACGCAGCACAGTGTAAGGAGCTCGTACTGACGCACATCAGTTCGCGCTATTCTGATGACCCGTCTCCATTGCTGAATGAGGCAAAACCCATCTTCAAGAACGTGTCCATTGCCCAGGACTTTATGGAAATCGTGGTGCCATATCCAGATTAGTAAACTAGTTATATATCGATAGCATGTTTTACGGTGATGTTATGGATACATAAGGGCAAAAATGAATATGCCTCCTTTATAGATAACGCCAACCCAAAAAACTATTACACACCT
>JAJOKI010000072.1 GCA_021129915.1 Methanocellales archaeon
CCCGCTACATTGGTCGTCAGGTTCATTTGATGTTAAGACTATCGTATCGAGCAATATATCTTTCTGCTGGATTCTCACTCTTCCACAAACATCATCGGGTAATCGCGCTCTTTATCATATCTTATTCGCCCCACGACCATTGCAGATTTATACTGCACCTCGACCCTGACATCAAGCATTTCCCCTACTAACTCACAATATCCAAATTCGTTAAGATTCTTCCGCACCATTTCCGCATCTATCGACACCTGGACATCTTGCACATACGGCTGGAGAGATGTACTCTCTTCGATTGCGCGCTCCAGACCGCTTAACGTCTCAGGGCTTAGAGGCGCCCCTATATATTGATGGTATAATGCGCCCAGTTTGATGCCAACCTCCAGTAATGCCCTTTCCCTATCTGAAGACATGGTAAACCCCCATTATTAGTGGGCTGATGAGATACCCGCCGATTATTATGAGCAATGGCCAACTGAAGCAGAATATGGCATCTAAACCAATTATATAACAGAAGATGATGCCAATGATGACAACTATTCCAACCGGTGCCAGAATTTTAAAGTTTCGGACCTTTGGATAGCGGATTCTGCTGACCATCAGCATCGATAAAATCATATATGCACCAATCAACAACAGGGAATCGACAGCGATTAGGACCAACAATGCAACGCAGACGCCCGCCGCAGTGATTGGCAGTCCCACAAATTCATCATCTCCTGGTTCTTCGAACTGGGACATGTTGAATCTCGCCAGTCGCAGGATTCCGCACATCAGGTATACCGCAGGCAAAATAAAGGCGAGGGAAAAGCTTCCAATCAAAAAGTAGCCCATCACAGCAGGAGCCGCGCCGAACGATATCAAGTCCGCGAGCGAGTCAAGATTCAGACCGAATACACTGGGTTCGATCTTTCTTGCGAGAGCACCATCCAGACCATCTGCCAACGCAGCTACCAAAATCAATATTGCGGCATTGTTCAGCTCCCCAATCGCCGCCATCAAGATAGCTGTAAATCCAAGTAGCGCATTTGCGACCGTCACCATATCAGGTAGTCTGATCATGTGCACTATGTTCCCCCAATACTACACCATTATCATTCATCCTGGTCTCCTCGCTATCATCGATTCTCCTACCTTCACACGATCGCCAGGGTTCACGCTGACCACAAATTCATCGGGAATTGTAACATCGACCCGCGACCCAAACCGAATCATGCCGATTCTCTGACCTCTCTCTACCATGTCTCCCTCGTTCACATAACAAACAATTCTTCTTGCAAGAATGCCTGCAATTTGAGTTACTTCCACATCACCATATTCAGTCTCTATCGTGATATTATTCCGCTCATTTCTATCAGAATCTTTATGAAATGCCGGTAGATATCCTCCTTTTCGATATTCAATCCTCTTCACGACTCCTGGTAGGGGAGCCCTGTTGACATGGACGTTGTGAACATTCATAGATATGGTTACTTTTTTATCGGCATGCATCACCACTCCATCGGCGGGGGAGATCATGCCATCTCCGCGAGGAGTACGTTCAGGGTCTCTGAAAAAGACCACGAGGAAGACCGTCAAACATATGAAGGCGGCTGCAACCAGATAATATGAAAATGATATGGCGACAATCCCTATCAGCAGAGGTACCAGAATCCAATTGGTTGAGCCCCTTGCTAACATTAACCAACACCTCGGAGGTCTCTGAACATTTGCGCGACACCCGCGACAACGTCCATCAGCTCTGGCAGGATGCGGATGACTGCGTATGCTATGAGAAATAGTGCGATGGTCGATCCGATCCTAGATATCACATCATGTGCTATGAAGAAGCTATCTACTCCAAACCATTGACCATGGTACGCCACTATGATAAACATATTTCTGAATATGTTCAATGCATATATAACAGGTACGGAAATCATAAATGCTTTGAATTTACGCTCAATAGACTTTCCAACTATGAGTGTGATTCCTGCAAAGAGTGCCATACTCTCTATTCCTGTACATGCAAGTACCATTTTTATAAGTGGAATGTTTGGAGCAATGCCGATAAAATATGTCTGATATTGAACTGCAGGAACGCCAAGAAAGTTCAACCAGAATACTGTATGAACTGTAACGGCCTCTATCAGGAACATATTCAATATCGGAATCTCTGCAAACGGGAAATACAAGATTCCTCCGACCGCGGTAACAAATGTTACCGTATGCAGCACGTCCAGCTCCCTGCCCAACTTCCTACCGCGATATGCCTGAATATTGAAAAATGCTATAAATATGCAAAAAATGGAGACGAGGAACGTTAATACAGCATTAAATACATCCCCTATACTGAGATAATGTTGCGGCTGCAGCGCCCAATGTATGGCAAAAAGCATCCATCCGAGAGCACCTATTGAGGACCAAAACCTCCTTTTGCGTACGATTGACGCGATGAGGAGTAATCCAAGGGCCATCCACAGAAAACTTTTAATCATCATGACACCATGGTATCGGAATAATAGGCGATAAGCATTTCTAAAATAAAAGTGTTATTTTTATGATCATGATCGGCAGGGCACTTGCGGTCGATGCGATAGTATTATTGGATAACAAAATCGCCTTGATAAGGCGAAAGAATCCGCCATTTGAGGGATATTATGCACTCCCTGGCGGTTTTGTCGAGAGAGGTGAGACGGTGGAACAGGCGTTGATCAGAGAGGTAAAGGAGGAGACTGGGTTGGATATTCGCATCGTAAAACTGGCGGGGGCGTATTCGGACACTGATAGAGACCCACGGGGCCATGTCATCTCGCTGTGCTATCTTGCAGAGGCGTCCGGCACGATTGCTCCGGATTCAGATGCAGGAGATGTCGAACTATTCGACGTTTCCCAGTTGCCGGAACTGGCATTCGATCACGAGCAAATGGTCAACGATGCCATGGAGGATATCAATGGACTTTTGTCCTGAGTGCGGCAGTATGATGTTGCCGTTCGATGATGGTCTGAAGTGCCGGAAGTGCGGTTGCATCAAGGAGCGTGTGAGGGCGAATCTGATTCTGAAAGAGAGAATGTTAGAAAAGGATTCATCCATCATAGAGGGTAGCGAAGACCTTGGATTGCCCACTATAAACATGCGTTGCCAGGAATGCGGCAACAAGAGGGTATATTGGTGGCTCCGCCAACTGCGCTCTGCAGATGAAAGTGAAGTTCGATTTTTCAGGTGCACCAAATGCGGCAAAACTTGGAGAGAATACTCTTAAGGATCAATCGTTCGGTTTGTTATCAAAATGATTATAAGATGTTAGATTATTATTAAAAAAGGGTGTAAAAATGTTCAGGGCTACGATCAATGCAGATATATTAAAGGACTCAATGGAAGCCATCTCTACGCTAGTAGATGAAGCGAGATTTAGATTTGATAAAGATGGGATCAGCACCAGGGCGGTCGATTCAGCGAACGTTGCGATGATCACTCTTGAGTTGGGCGTAGATGCATTTGAGTCATATGAATGCACAGATGGCGAGATATGTCTGGATATGTTAAAACTCGTCGACATACTTGGCATGGCGGACAAATCGGACAAGATACAGCTCGAATTGAATACGGAAACACATAAGCTAATGATCAGGATGGGGGGACTCTCATATGTGCTTTCGTTACTTGACCCCTCTTCGATGCGAAAGGAGCCTAAAACACCAAATCTGGAACTTCCTGCAAAGGTGGTGTTAAATGGAAAAGATATGCGTTTGGCGGTTAAGGCAGCGGAAAAAGTGAGCGATCACATGGCGCTAGGCGTGGATGAGGACATCTTTTTTATGGAAGCTCAGGGTGACACCGATCAGGTTAGGCTCCAGCGGGCAAAGGATGAATTAATCGATCTGACCGCATCTGGTCCAGCCAGATCATTGTTCTCACTTGATTTCCTGAGTGATATTACTAAGGTGGTAAACAAGGTGAACGAGGTGACGATTCACCTTGGCAAGGACTATCCGATTAAAATCGACTTCGAGATAGCTGATGGCAAGGGCAAGGTTGGATATCTACTTGCTCCGCGCATCGAATCGTATTGACGCTGTGGCTTATGGAGCTGAAATTTGCGCACTACCCCTTTACCTCTGACGCATCCAAATACGTCGAACGCTCGAATAAATCATTAGATAGCCTGCTGGCTGGAGGCGAGTTTGGAAAAGCGGTCATTGATAGGGGAAAAGAAAGGGTGATTCAGTCCATCGAAGGCGAGATACGAAAATCGTTTGGAGACGGCGTCCTGGCAGAGATAGAGCTTTTTTCATATCCACTTGCCAGAATTCTCATCTCATGCATTGATGACCACTATCTTATACGAAAATACGCGCTTGCCGAGGCGGAGGCAGCGCATGCCCAGATGAAGCAGGAGACCTTACGATTTTTAGGGGAGCTCGGCGAGGAGTTTGGGATAGAACATGTGGTTCATGGACGTGATTTCAAAATTCACTTCACACATTATTTACCGTTTGCCAGCAGGATGCGCGACCCAAAATGGAAGCTGGTAAATCGGCGCCTTGATGATGGCTATGTGGTGGTGAATAAGGGAGAGTTTGCACGTTTGCTTCAGGAGGCGGTGCGAAACAACATTCAGGACGCGCTTCCGCTTGATGTGCCAGAAGGCATTTCCAAGGCACTATCTCCACAGGTTATGGAGATAAAGCAGCACCTGGAGAAGCTAAAATCTGAATTTAAGATAGGGGAATCTGGCCGAGTGGACTCGAACTGCTTTCCGCCGTGCATTAGGCACCTGCTAATGGCGATACAAACTGGGCAGAATCTCGCGCACTCTGCAAGATTCGCACTGACGTCATTTCTGGCGAATATCGGGATGGGGGAGGACGATATCGTGGAGACATATCGCGCTTCACCGGATTTCGATGAGGAAAGGACCAGATATCAGGTCCAGCATATCGTCGGGTCATCCGGCACTGCGTATACTGCACCGTCATGCGCCACGATGGCGACGTATGGGAATTGCGTTGGAAAAGAGCCGATGTGCAGCAGGGTTTCGCATCCGCTGAACTTCTATCGAAAAAGGATGAATATGGATAAAAAGAAAGAAAAATGAAAAGGAGAAAACAAGAAAATCCTCATAATGATTTAGATAACATTATATCATAATAAAGCCGCAAAACATTCCTTTTAAATATAATCCAACATCCTATCTAAAAATCCCTTATCTGTCTTTACTTCCTCTCCGCCTTCCTTTGCAAATTCTTTCAATAATTCCCTTTGTCTTTTGCTCAATTTTTCCGGTATCTTAACGACGACTTTTACTAATTGGTCTCCTCTTCTGTGAGTATGCAAATCGGGCATCCCCTGTCCTTTCAGTCTAAAAACAGTATGGCTCTGTGTTCCAGCAGGCACCCTGATTTTCGCTTTAGCGGATATCGTCGTAACTTCGATTTCATCGCCAAAAATCGCCTGTACCAAACTAATCGTCGACTCGGACAATAAATCATTCTCCCTCCTCTCAAATATTTTATGTGGCTTTATATGGATGGTAACATACAAATCCCCGGGTGCACCGCCATTATACCCAGATTCTCCCTGCCCTGCAATTCTTAGATACTGATTATTGTCAACTCCTCTTGGAATTTTAATCTCTACTTTTTTTATCTTTTTAACTCTTCCACCCCCTCTACAAGTATCACAGGCTTTTTCTATGACTTTTCCATATCCTCCACAGTTGCCACAGGCGGTGATATTTATCGTTTGTCCAAAAATAGATCTTTGCACCCTCTTAATTTCGCCCGTACCATTGCATTCCGGGCATTCTTTGAGAAAGCCGGGTTTTGCTCCGGTACCCCCACAACTCTCGCATGTGACAAATACGGGGACCTCTATTTTTTTTGTCGTGCCAAAAAAGGCATCCTCTAAGGAAATCTCCATATCATATCTCAAATCAGCGCCCCTTCTCGCTCTACTTCTGCTACCTCTACGACTAAAACCCGAAAAAGCGTCAAAAATATCTCCCAATCCAGAGTCTCTGAATAAATCATCAAAATTAAATCCGCGAAAATCAGCAAAATCTTCCGGTCTAAAAGCAGTATGTCCGAACTGATCGTATTGCGCTCTTTTTTGCGGGTCGTTCAAAACCTGAAATGCCTCGTTTATCTTCTTGAATTTTTCCTCATTATCTTTGCCCGCAATATCTGGGTGGTGCTTCCTTGCCAACTGCTTGAATGCCCTTTTTATCTCTTCTTGTGATGCGTTCTTACTTACGCCCAAAATTTCGTAATAGTCCTTTTTTACCATATATCGAAGATTTGCGGCACCATGTTGGCGATATACAAAAAACCCAGTAGATATAAATTTTAACTTGCCCTTTACTTCGACTCGTCCTCTACTTTGTATTCTGTGTCGATGACCTTTTCATCCTTGTGTTTTTCGCCTTCTTCCCTCTGGGACGTCCCCATGTCAGCTTGCTGATATATGGACGCACCCGCTTTCTGGATGATATTTGCCAAATTATCCGTTTCGCTTTTTATTTTTTGCACGTCCCCCTCGGATAGGGCATCTTTAAGGGATTTCATCCCTTCTTCAATGTTCTCTTTTTGTTCCTTGTCCAGTTTATCTCCTATCTCTGATAGCGTCTTCTCGGTTGTGTAAAGTAAAGAGTCAGCATTGTTTTTTATCTCAACCTCTTCTTTTCTCCTCCTGTCCTCTTCGTCATGCTCTTTTGCCTCTTTGATCATCCTCTCTACTTCTTCATCTGAGAGTTTTGTCGAAGCGGTAATTGTTATCTTCTGCTCTTTTTCAGTTCCCAAATCTTTAGCCGAGACGTTTAAGATACCGTTAGCATCGATGTCAAAGGTTACCTCTATTTGCGGCACCCCCCTTGGTGCGGGAGGTATTCCAACCAAATTGAAATTACCCAGACTGGTATTGTCCTGCGCCATCGGCCTCTCTCCTTGCAGGACATTGATGGTAACCGCTGTTTGCGAGTCGGCTGCCGTTGTGAATATCTGGGTTTTCTTGACAGGGATTGTAGTATTTCTCTCGATCAGGGGCGTTGTCATACCGCCCAGAGTTTCTATGCCCAGGGTAAGGGGGGTTACATCCAACAAAACCAAATCCTTAATATCTCCGGCAAGGATTGCGCCCTGTATTGCAGCGCCAAATGCCACACATTCCATTGGGTCCAACCCTCTTTCGACTTTTCTTCCTATGAAATCTTCGACAAATTTCTGAACGCTGGGCATTCTCGTAGGACCGCCAACCAAGACGATTTTCTTTATATCATCCTTTGATAATTTGGAATCTTTTATTGCCTGTTCAATCGAATGTTTACATTTATCTATTATAGGCCCAACTAATTTTTCCACCTCGGCCCTGCCAAGCTTCATCGTCAAATGTTTAGGCCCTGAAGAATCAGCAGTTATATATGGCAGATTGATATCCGTTTCAAGAACAGTTGAGAGTTCGATCTTTGCCTTCTCTGCCGCCTCTTTGACCCTCTGTAAAGCCATTTTATCTTTCTTTAAATCAACACCTTCTTGCTTTTTGAACTCCTCCGAAATATAATCAACTAAAACATCATCCATATCTGTTCCGCCAAGTTGCGTATCCCCGGATGTGGACAGAACTGTAAATACTCCCTCGCTGAATTCCATTATGGTTACGTCCAGCGTTCCGCCGCCGAAATCAAAAACTAGTATTTTGTGCTCTCCTGCCTTGTCCAGCCCATATGCCATAGCGGCGGCAGTTGGCTCATTGACCAACCTTACGACATCCAAGCCAGCGATTTTTCCAGCGTCTTTAGTCGCAGTTCTTTGATTGTCATCAAAATAAGCAGGAACCGTTATCACAGCTTTATGTACGGACTCTCCTAAGAATGCCTCGGCATCTCTTTTAATCTTCTGGAGAATGAAAGCAGAGATTTGCTGAGGACTATACTCTTTGCCATGCACTTTATATTTGTAGTCAGTACCCATTTTTCGCTTTGCTTTGGTTATCGTTCCTTCCGGGTTTGAAACGGCCTGTCTTTTTGCCGGTTCTCCGACCAGTAACTGTCCATCTTTTGTTAAAGCAACAACAGACGGGAATGCCTTACCGTACATGGTGGCACCTTCTGCCGAGGGAATTATAACCGGCTTTCCACCCATCATTACCGCTGCTTGGGAATTCGAAGTTCCCAAATCTATACCAATAATCTTTTCTGTATTCTGTTTGGTCATTTTTAATATCACCCCTAAACTCTATTATGAATTGTCTGAGACCTTCACCTTTGCGTACCTCAAAACTTTTGAATGTAGTAGATATCCTTTTTGAAGCTCATCTATGATGGTGCCATCTTCTTTATCTGAGTTTGCTTTCAGGACGACTTCATGGTAATATGGGTCAAATTTTTTACCCAAACATTCTATCTTTTTCAATCCATGTCCTTCCAATATCTTTAAAATATTTTTGTATATTAGTTCTACTCCTCTTAACTCTTCTTTATCTTTTACTGAATCTATCGCTCTTTCAAAATCATCGATAATAGTCAGCAACTCTTTTATTAACTTTTCGTTGGCTAATTTCACGAATTCCCGTTTTTCTTTTTCTACCGACTTTTTATAATTCTCAAAGTCTGCCTGTAAGTATTTCAGCTGATTTAGATATGCATCAGCTAACTTTGTCCTCTCTTCAAGTTCCTTCTCTGGCGCCCTAATTTTCAGGGACATCTTCTTCTCTTCACTTGATTTTTTCTCATCCCGTTTTTCCCGAGTCTGGACTGCCATGATCTATCCCTCTTCTTTTGTTTTAATATATAAAATATTTCATCATACTGACATGCGGTGCGGGATGTCTAAAGACCATCGCCCAGCGAAGTAATCGTCAATTTCACGTGTTTCACTCCTTTAAGCGCCATTATCCTTTCCACGAGGGTTTTAACGTCTTTTGCATCACCCTTGACCAGTACGACTTCCATACAATTCTCATGGTCTATATGGACGTGAAGCGATGACTCTATCAACTTCAAGAATTTGTGCTGCAAGTCCGTGAGCGTATCACCCAATCCGCGCTTATGATGGACGTAGATGAACGTTATCACGCCGATCTTCTCGCCCTCCTCTTTGCTCATCCACTCATAATCCACGATATAGCTTCGAATCGCGTCTCTTATCCCCTCTGAGCGGGAGGAGTACCCGCGTTGTGCGATGATGGTGTCAAAGCGGTTCAGTAAATTCGCCGGAAGTGATACGCCAATCCTCGTCAGCTCTTGTTCCATGATATCACCTTGTTACCTTCGTGTATAGTTCGTAGCAATAAATAATACTTTGCTTCCCACTACCTTTTGAAAAATGCTTTATGCCAAATGACAGCTCACAAAGTGCCCATCTCCAATATCGACAAGTTCTGGCTCTGTCTCGTCGCACTTATCCGTCCTACAGGGGCACCTAGTATGAAATCTACAACCAGCAGGAGGATCGATCGGACTTGGCACA